>DASTNU010000245.1:0-3816 GCA_035720605.1 Longimicrobium sp.
GGCCCCTCGTACAGAGCCTTCACCCCGGTCCGAAGTTGCGTGAGGGATGCGCGCCCGCAGGGCCGGGGCCGACCCGAAGCTCAGCGGAGGGGCACGCCCAGAACAGCGGTTCATCCCCTTTCCGCCAGCGGAACGGTTCTCGCCCGTAGCCGCGGGGCACGGGGCGGATTATCATGCCGCGCGAGCATCCCTATATAAAGACGAGAAGCACGTGACCGACGCGGATCTGCCGATCGTTGTAGTGGGGGCCGGGGCCGCGGGGACGATGGCGGCGATCTTCGCGGCGCGGGCGGGGCGGCGGACGGTGCTGCTGGAGCGCACGCGCGACGGCGGCCGCACGAGCCTGATCAGCGGCGGCGGGCGGTGCAACGTGCTGCCCTCGGAGGTGGATGCGTCGCAGTACTTCACGGAGTCGTCGCGCAACACGATGAGGAAGATGCTGCTTTCCTGGCCCCTGGCGGAGCAGCGGCGCTTCTTCGAGGAGGAGGTGGGGATCCGGCTGGTGCTGGAGCCGGAGACGGGAAAGCTGTTCCCCGAATCCAACAGGGCGCGGCAGGTGCGCGACGGGCTGCTGGAGCTGGCGCGGCGGCGCGGGGCGGAGACGGTGTTCGACACGTCCGTGGTGGGACTGCGCCCGCCGTTCGACGGCGGTCCGTGGACGGTGCTGGCGGAGGGCGGCCGCGAGATCGCGGCGGCGGCGGTGGTGATCGCGACGGGCGGCCTGTCCGTGCCGGCCACGGGGAGCGACGGGACCGGGATGCGCATCGCGCGGCAGCTGGGCCACTCGCTCAACGACACCTACGCGGCGCTCACCCCGCTGACGGCGGACCCGCCGGTGCACGCGCCGCTCGCCGGCGTCTCGCTGGAGGTGATGGTGGAGGCGCCGCTGCCAAAGGGCGGCCTGACGTCGCGCGGCGGGTTCCTCTTCACGCACCGCGGCTACAGCGGCCCCACGGTGCTGAACGCGTCGCACCTGGCGGTGCGCTCGGCGGGCGGCGGCGCCCAGCGGCAGCCGGTGCTGGTGCAGTGGACCCCGCTGGACGCGCGCGCCTGGGAGGCGCTGCTGCGGGAGCCCGGCCCCGGCACGGTGGGATCGCTCGCGCGGCGCCACCTGCCGCACCGGCTGGCGGACACGCTGCTGGAGGAGTGCGGGGTGGACCCGGAGCGCACGCGCTCGCAGCTGCGTCGCGACGAGCGGGCGCGGCTGGTGGAGGCGCTGGCGCGCTATCCCCTCCCCTGGACGGGCGACGAGGGATACCGGAAGGCGGAGGTGACGGGCGGCGGGGTGCCGCTGGGCGAGGTGGACCCGCGCACGCTGGAAAGCCGCGTGGTGCCGGGACTCTTCCTCTGCGGCGAGATCCTGGACTGCTTCGGGCCGATCGGCGGCTACAACTTCTTCTGGGCGTGGGCGACGGGCCGTGCCGCGGGGCTCGGCGCCGCGGAACGGGTGAACGGGTGAACGGGTGAACGGGTGAACGGGATGACGGAGGCGACGTCTGCCGCGGCGGCGGAGCGGAGCGAGGCGGAGGAGCGGCTGCGGGCGGAGTTCCCGGTGGTGGTGGAGTGGCCGGTGGCCTGGGCGGACATGGACTACTTTCGCCACGCGAACCACGCGGTCTTCTTTACCTGGTTCGAGGGAGCGCGCATCGCGTACCTGGACCGCATCGGTTTTCGCGAGCTGGCGGACACACGGCAGGTGGGGCCCATCCTGGCCAGCACCCACGCGCGGTACCGCCGGCCCGTCATCTATCCCGACACGGTGGTGGTGGGCGCGCGGGTGGTGGAGGTGGGCGGCGACCGCTTTACGCAGGAGTACCGGCTGGTGAGCCGGGCCCAGGGCGAGGTGGCGGCGGAGGGCGGCGGGACGCTGGTCTCGTACGACTACGCCATGGCCCGCAAGACACCCCTGCCGGCCGAGGTGCGCGAGGCGATCCGGCGCCTGGAGGCAACGCTGGACCGCGGATGAGTGTCGTAAAGAGCGAGCTTCGCGTGTAAGGCTCTGCCGGACAACGACTTCGCGATCTGCTGAAAATGCGCGAGACGGTTGTCACGGGGGGATCTGGCGATTATCTTCATTCTGCTTCGCCGCGGCTGCCGAACGGACCCGACTGGGCGTTCCCGCGGCCGATCTCCAGTTGCGATTCACGCGGGCCGCCGCTTCTCACTTTCCAGCGAGGTTACGATGGGTCTCGGTCTTGGTCCTTTCGAGCTTGTATTCATCTTCTTCGTCCTGCTGCTCCTGTTCGGCGCCAAGCGCCTGCCGGAGCTGGCGAAGGGAATGGGCACGGGCATCCGCGACTTCAAGCGTTCGCTGAACGGCCTGGACGAGCAGTCCATCCAGGCGAACGCGCAGCAGAGCTACCTGCAGCAGGGCGCGCCCCCGCAGGCGCTCGGCGCCTCGGCCGCGGCGCCGGCCCAGCCGGCCGCCACCGCGGAGGGCGAGCCCCGGCGTCTGTCGTAACCCGCGTTCGCCCGCGAAGAAGAGCCAGCGGCCCCCGGCACGATGCCGGGGGCCGCTTCGTGTCTGCCCACGAAAACCGTTGCCGTGCGCGTGAGTGCGTGCTAATTTTTGGCACAGCAATGGAGATGGCGATGAAGAAGGATCGGCGGCCGGCGGCAAAATCATCCCTCGCGTCCCTGTTCCCCTCGATGGCGATGGCGCGGCTGGTCGTGTTCTTCGCCGTCCATCCGGGGTGCCGCTATCACGTCCGCGAGCTCAGCCGCATCACCCGCCTCTCCAGCGCGTCGCTGCAGCACGAGCTGAGACGGCTGATGGAGATGGGCTCCCTGCGCCGGGAGGATACGACCACCCGCGCCTACTACCGGGCCGACGAGACGCACCCATCGTGGCGCGCCTGGATGCTCCTGCTGCGTTCCAGCGCCCGGCCGGCCGACGTGCTGCGCGAAGCGCTGGTGGATGCGCCCGGCCTGGAGGCGGCATTCGTCTTTGGATCATCGGCGCGCGGAGACGCGCGAGCGGACAGCGACGTAGACGTGTTCCTCGTAGGGACGGAAGAAGCGCGTGCCGCGGCCGGCCGGCGGCTGTCCGATGCGGAACTGCTTCTGGGACGAGCGCTGGACGTGATCGGTTATGACCCGAAGGATCTGGCTGCCCGCATTCGCTCCGGCAACCCGCTGATCCGTCGCGTGCTCTCGGAACCGTGCGAGTGGATTTGCGGAGATTTCAAACTCGTTGGCATCACAGAGGCGGCGTAAACCAGCCGCACACGTTAGAATATCTCGTCAGACAAGTCCTCCGCGGCTCCCATCCCGATCCCGATCCCACAAACCTCCCGGCCGATGAACACCCTCCTGTCGACGCCGCAGAGTGCGCTGCCTCCCCTGAACGTGGTGCGGAAGGGTCCCCTGCCGTGGCTGCTGGGGATGGCGTGCGTGGTGATCGTGGTCTCCGGGATGCGGGCGGCGTCGGGGATCCTGAACCCGATGCTGATGGCCGGGTTCCTGGCCCTCCTCTTTCAGCCGATGACCCGCAAGCTGCGGCGGTGGGGGATGGCGGGCGGGCTGGCGGTGGGGCTGGTGGTGCTGGCGGTGGTGCTGGGCGGCCTGCTGCTGGTGGCGTTCGTGGGCGTGTCGCTGCGCCAGCTGGCGCTCAAGATCCCGCAGTACGGCGACCGGCTCTCCGGGCTGGTCGAACAGATCTCCGCCCGGCTGCAGCAGGAAGGGATCGACGCGGGCGCGTACATGGCGTCGGCGCTGGAGGGGCCGCAGGTGGGGCGGGCGGTGCTGAACGCGTCGGGCGCCATCGCCAGCGGGCTGAGCAACCTGGCGCTCACCTTCTTTATCTTCGCCTTCATG
>DASTNU010000246.1:0-5029 GCA_035720605.1 Longimicrobium sp.
CCCGCCGTGCTGGGAGAGGTGGAGCCGGGGCTGCGGGAGATGGGGCGCATCTCCGCGGAGCTGTATCCCGTCCAGCTGGCCGACCGGTGCAGCGAGCCGGTGCTGACGCAGTGGGACGCGTGGGGGAGCCGCGTGGACCACATCGAGCTCACGCCCCTCTGGCGGACGGCGGAGCGCATCGCGGCGGAGCACGGTGTGGTGGCGGCGGCGTACGAGCGCGCGCACGGCCGCTTCTCCCGCATCCACCAGCTCGCGCTGGCGTACCTGTTCACGCCGTCCACCGACATCTACGCCTGTCCGCTGGCCATGACGGACGGCGCCGCGCGCGTGCTGCTGGATTCCGGCAACCGCGCGCTCATCGACCGCGCCGTTCCGCGCCTCACCAGCCGCGACCCGGCGGCGTTCTGGACCAGCGGCCAGTGGATGACGGAGACCTCCGGGGGGTCCGACGTGGGGCGCTCGCAGACGGTCGCGCTGCAGGACGATGACGGCGGCTGGCGGCTGCACGGGCGCAAGTGGTTCACCTCCGCCGCCACCTCGCAGATGGCGCTCACCCTGGCGCGTCCGGCCGGCAACCCGCCGGGCGGGCGGGGGCTCGCGCTCTTCTACGTGGAGACGCGCGGCGACGACGGGCGGCTGCGCGGCATCCGCATCGACCGGCTGAAGGACAAGCTGGGCACCCGCAAGCTCCCCACGGCGGAGCTCACCCTGGACGGAACCCCCGCCACCCCCGTGCTGGGCCTTTCCGACGGCGTGCGCAACATCGCGCCGATGCTGAACGTGACGCGCACCTGGAACGCGGTGAGCGCGGTCGCCCTCATGCGTCGCGGCCTGGCCCTGGCGGACGATTACGCGCGGCGGCGCACGGCGTTCGGCGCGGCGCTGGCGGAGCAGCCGCTGCACGCGGACACGCTGGCCGGCCTGCCGGCGGAGTGGCTGGGCGCGCTGCACCTGACCTTTCGCGTGGCGGAGCTGCTGGGCGCGCAGGAAGCCGGCGAGCTGGACGACGCCGGGCGCGCCCTGCTGCGCGTCCTCACCCCGCTCGCCAAGCTCACCACCGCCCGCCAGGCCGTCGCGGTCACCAGCGAGGTGGTGGAAGCGTTCGGCGGGGCGGGGTACGTGGAAGACACCGGGATCCCCGCGCTGCTGAGGGACGCGCAGGTGCTCTCCATCTGGGAGGGGACCACCAACGTCCTTTCGCTCGACGCCCTGCGCGCGCTGGAGTCCGCAGGCGGCATGGGACCCGTTCGCGCGGAGGCGGCGCGCTGCGCGGCGGCGGTCACCGATCCCGCGCTGCTCTTCGTGGCCCGGGCGGCGGGCGCGGCGGTGGAGCGGGCGGAGGCGTGGCTGGAGGATGCGTCCCGCGGCGGGCCCGCGGAGATGGAGGCGGGGGCGCGCCGCTTCGCGCTGACGCTGGGGCGCGCGCTGGAGGCGGCGCTGCTGGCGGCGCACGCCCAGTGGGAGGCGGGGCGCGGCGGGCGGGGCGCGGCCGCCGCCGCGCACCGGCTGGCGCTGAGCGGCATCGACCAGCTCCACCGTTCGCTGGAGGAGTCCGCGGAGCCCTGGAAAACCGGGGTGGATGCCGCGCCGGCCGCTGCTACGGAATAAGGAGACAGATCGGCTCGGTTTTTGCACCAGGTGGGCGACGAGCGATCCCCGGGGACAAAGAACGACCGGAACGGAAACCCAATGCCGAAGCATCGTGCTCTCGCCGTCCTGGCCGCCACGGCGCTGGCCTCGTGCGGCACCGACGGCACCCAGCCCTCGGGTGTGATCGCCACGGGCGGGCCGCAGTTGTCGCTCTCCGACCCGCCGATCGAGGTCAGCATACTGCAGCGTTCCACGCCACTGCTGCACAATTTTGTTGCAACCTCCACCATCGGCCCCGAGGGCGGGACCATCCGCCTTCCCGACGCGGGGTTCTCCATCACCTTCCCCGCCAACGCCGTCGCGTCGCCCACCTCCATCACCGTCGCCGCGGTTCCGGGATACGCCGTCGCATACCTGTTCCACCCGCACGGGCTGGTCTTCGCCCAGCCGGCGGTGGCCACGCAGGACCTGCGCAGTACCCGGGCGCCGCGCACCACGTCCGGGCTGCGCCAGATGGAAGGCGCCTACTTCCCGGGGCTGGAGTCGCTCCTGGGGCTGGTCGCCACGGTGAGCGAGACGCGGCCCGCGCTGGTGGATGCGGACGCGCGAAAGATGACGTGGACCGTGGAGCACTTCTCCGGGTACGCGGTGTCGACCCGCCGCAGCGGCTACCTCAACTCGTCGGGCAACCTCATCCCCGTCGGCCGCTGAGGCGTGCCGGACGCCACCGGCGAAGGCCGCCAGTGGGGCGGGGGCCGGGTCCACGCGGATCCGGCCCCCGCTTTCGTGAGGGAATCAAAAAGGTTGCCTGTACGGGTTCCGATGACTTACATACCGGCCGCGGGTACCTCACCCCCATCATCCCCCCCACCGCTTCCGTGTTCGCTTCGTCGTAGATGACGCAGTCTGCCCCCGAGATCCCGCTGCACGTCGCCGACACCATCGCGCGCGCCCAGGTGGCCGAGCGCGAGGGCCACCGCGAGCACGCCGCCGAGCTCTACGACGAGGCGCTGCACGGGCTGCGCGGCCCCGGGCACGTGCTGCTGGCGTGCTCGCTGCTGCGCTGGGCGGCGCGGTGCCGGCTGAACGCGGGCGACGTGGATGCGGCGTTCGACGTGGGGGTCGCTGCCCTGGCGGTGGGCGAGGCGGCCGCGGACGAGGCCTCGGTGGCCCACTCGCTCAACGTGCTGGGCAACGTGGTACGCCTTCGGGGAGACCTGGATGAGGCCGAGGCGCTGTACCTGCGGGCGCTCCAGGTGGGGCGGCGGGCGGGCGAAACGTCGCTGGTGGCCATGGTGGAGCAGAACATCGGCGTGCTGAGCAACATCCGGGGCGACTACCGCGGCGCGCTCAGGCGGTACCGCACCAGCCTGGCGGCCCACCGCGCCCTGGGCGAGGACTACTACGCGGTCCACGTGCTCAACAACCTGGGCATGCTGCACACCGACCAGCGGCGCTGGCGCGCGGCGGCGCGGTCGTACGCCGAAGCGCTGCAGATCTGCGCGCGGCTGGACGACCAGGGGATCCGGCTGCGGGTGGAGAACAACCGCGTGGAGCTGCTGGCCGCGCAGGAACGGTGGAACGAGGCGGGCGCCGCCTGCCGGGCGGCGCTGGCGCTGGCGCACGAGATGGGCGACGCCTTCGGCCAGGCGGAGGCGCACAAGCACCTGGGGGTGATCGCGCGCGAAACGCAGGACTGGACGGCGGCCGAGGAGCACCTGGGCGTCGCGGCGCGCATCGCGGAGGAGCGCGGGGAGCTGCTGCTGCGCGCGGAGACGGCCCGCGAGCTGGCGGCGCTGCACTGGCGGCGCCACCGCAACCGGGAGACGCTGCAGCAGCTGAACCTGGCCCACCGGCTGTTCACCCGGCTGGAGGCGCGGCGCGACCTGTCCGACGTCTCCGAGCGGCTGCACGACCTGGAGACCATGTTCCTGCACATCGTGTCGATGTGGGGGCAGTCCATCGAGTCCGCGGACCACTACACGCAGGGCCACTGCGAGCGGGTGGCGGACCGCGCCTGCGCCCTGGCGTCGGCGGTGGGGCTGGACGGGGGGACGCTGCTCTGGTTCCGCATGGGGGCCCTGCTGCACGACGTGGGAAAGATCGTGGTGCCGCCGGAGATCCTCAACAAGCCGGGGCCGCTCACGCCCGAGGAGCGGGCGGTGATGCAGCGGCACCCCGACGCGGGGGTGGAGCTGATCGCGGACCTGGAGTTTCCCTGGGACGTGCGGCCGATGGTGCGCCACCACCACGAAGCGTGGGACGGCAGCGGCTATCCGGCGCGCCTGGCGGGGGAGGAGATCCCGCTCTCCGCGCGCATCCTGTGCGTGGCCGACGTGTACGACGCGCTCGCCACCGACCGTCCCTACCGCGGCGCATACTCGCACGAGCAGACGATGCGCATCATGCAGGACGACGCGGGCCGCATCTTCGATCCCGCCCTCTTCGCCGTCTTCCGCGAGGTCTGCGGCGACGGCGCCCTCGCCGCGCAGCCGGGCTGAACGCCGGAAATCGCGCGGGGGACGCGAAGGAAGGCCCACGCTCCCCCACGCCCCTGCCTTCCCGGCGTGTCGCCAGGTCCTGAAAAAGCATGGGAGCACAGAGAAACAGAGTCAGCAGAGAAACGACGAGGATGGACCTTTCGCTCCTCTGTCTGACTCTGACTCTCTGTACCTTTTTGCTGTTTTTCGGGGGAGGGCACCGGCGCGGTTTCGGCGCTCTCCCCCGCCTCCTATCTTCCACCGCTTCACGAACCAGGAGAGGATTCGCGTGACGATTGCGGAAGAGACGGAGCTGCTGGTCGCCACCCGGCGCGACCTGCACCGCCACCCCGAGATCGGCTTCCAGGAGCACCGGACCGCCGGCATCGCGGCGGACCGGCTGCGCGCGGCGGGCTACCAGGTGCAGACGGGGCTGGCGGCCACGGGGGTGGTGGGCACGCTGCGCGGCGGCGCGGGCGACGGGCCCACGCTGCTGCTGCGCGCGGACATGGACGCGCTCCCCATCACCGAGGAGTGCGGCCACGACTTCGTCTCCACCCACCCCGGCGTGATGCACGCCTGCGGGCACGACGCGCACGTGGCCATCGGGCTGGCCGTGGCGGAGCGGCTGGCGCGCTCGCGCGACCGGTGGCGCGGCACGGTGAAGTACATGTTCCAGCCCGCCGAAGAAGGGCTGGGCGGGGCGCTGGGGATGATCGAGGCCGGGGTGCTGGAGGGGGTGGACGCGGCGCTGGGGCTGCACGTCTGGCTGGGGCTGCCCAGCGGCGTCGTCGGCGTCGTACCGGGGCCGCAGATGGCGGGCGCGCTGGAATTCTCGCTGGAGATCCACGGCCGCGGCGGCCACGGCGCCATGCCGCACGAGACGATCGACGCGCTGTACGCCGCCAGCCAGGTGGTGGTCGCGCTGCAGAGCGTGGTCTCGCGCAACGTGCCGCCGC
>DASTNU010000247.1:0-6526 GCA_035720605.1 Longimicrobium sp.
TCGTTGCGGCGGGTTCACCCGCTCAGTCGCGGCTGCCGGGTGATCCCGTGAATCGCCGTTACATCATCCTCCTTGGCGGCGTTCGCTTCGTTCATTAATCTACGGCGCTGATCCTGCTCGTCCGCCGCAGTCCGGGCTTCCCAGTTCCCCGCTTCCCGGAGTTCACCGATGTCATCCGAGGCCCCGTTCTCCCCCTCCGAAGGCGACGTCCTGCTCCTTGTCGGCACGATGAAGGGCGCGTTCGTGTTCTCGTCCGGGCCTGACCGGCGGGAATGGCGGATGGAGGGGCCGCACTTTCGCGGGCAGGCGGTCTACGCGATGGCGTTCGACCAGCGGGGCGGGCGGCGGCGCATCCTGGCGAGCTCGCAGAGCATGCACTGGGGGAGCGTGGTGCGCACCAGCGACGACTTCGGCGCCACGTGGAGCGCGCCGGACCGGCAGAACGTCCGCTTCCCGGAGGGCTCCGACCTGGCGCTCGCCAACATCTGGCAGCTCCGCCCCGGCCGCGCGGACGAGCCGGACGTCCTCTACGCCGGCGTGGAGCCCGCGGCGCTCTTCGAGTCCCGCGACGCGGGGGAGTCGTGGAGTGTCGTCGACGGCCTGCTGAACCACGAGCACCGGCCGCAGTGGCAGCCGGGCGGCGGCGGGCTGTGCCTGCACACCATCGTCGTCGATCCGGCGGACCCGCGGCGGATGGGCGTGGCCATCTCCACCGGCGGCTTCTACCGCACGGACGACGGCGGGGAGAGCTGGAGGCCGCGCAACGTGGGGGTGCGGGCGGAGTTCCTGCCGGACAAGTACCCGGAGTTCGGCCAGTGCGTGCACAAGGTGGTGCACCACCCGTCGCGCCCGGAGCGGCTCTTCCTGCAGAACCACTGGGGCCTGTACCGCAGCGACGACTGGGGCGACACTTGGCACGACATCGCCAACGGCGTTCCCTCGGACTTCGGGTTCGCCATGGAGGTTCACCCGCGGCAGCCGGACACCGTCTACATCGTCCCGCTGGAGTCGGACGAGTTCCGCGTGGTGCCGGAGGCGCGGCTGCGCGTCTACCGCACCCGCGACGCCGGCGAGTCGTGGCAGCCGCTGGGCGAGGGCCTGCCGCAGGAGGACGCGTTCGAGACCGTGCTGCGCGACGGGATGACGACGGACGGCGGCGATCCGGCGGGGATCTACTTCGGCACGCGCCTGGGCAAGCTGTTCGGCTCGGCTGATGCAGGGGATACGTGGATGGAGATCGCGGACGCCCTGCCGCCGGTCGTCTGCGTCAAGGCGGCGGTGGTCGGCGACGGCGGGAGTGGAAGCTGACGGGTGAACGGGTGAGCGGGTGAGCGGGTGAAGGGGTGAAGGGGTGAAGGGGTGAAGGGGTGAAGGGGTGAAGGGGTGAGCGGCGAGTTGAGAGGAGTGGGAAAGATGGGAATCACGATCGCGCTGCCGGGTGCGCTGCAGCCGTACGCGGAGGGGAGCGCGGAGGTCATGCTGGATGCCCGCTGCGGCACCGTGGGCGATGCGCTGGGTGCGCTGGCGGGCCGCTACGCCGGCGTGGTGGACCGGGTGATGGACGAGTGCGGCAAGGTGCGGCAGCACGTGAACGTCTTCGTCGACGGCGACAACATCCGCTTCCTGGACGGCCTCGGCACGCCGCTGCAGGAATCCAGCACCATCGTGATCGTCCCGGCGGTGAGCGGGGGGTAGGGGAGATCTGCCGGTCCCGCGGTCGGCGCCCTGGGATCACGGTCTCCTCAGGACCTGCCTGGTGCCTCCCTCAGGATGACAAATCGTTGTGCTCTATGCAGTTGAAGCCCCGCGCAGTTTGCGGGGCTTTCCGCCGTCGTTGCGGCGAGTTCACTCGCTCAGGCGAGGGGCCAGCCGACGCGCCACTCTCGCACTTTCGCACCCTCGCACTTTCGCACTCTTCACCGCATCCGCTGCTCCAGCGCGTCCACCCGCACGTCGAAGTGCGACGCGTCCCACTCCGGCCGGCCGCGGCGGGTGACGATCACCTGCGGAGAGTGGTGCTCGATGCCCGTCTTCTCCGCCAGGTAGCGCGAGGCGTCCCTGTCGTCGTTCACGTTCACGCAGTAGACAGGGGCGTCGGGGTGCAGCTCCATGAAGCGCTCCATCTCCGCCCGCGCATAAGCGCTGATCGCGCACCGCGTGCTGTGCTTGAAGAGGATCGCCCTCTCCTCGCCCAGCGCGGCGTCCACGTCCTCCCGGTCGTGCATCTGCTTCATCCACCCCTCCCGTGCGATGTCTCCCGCCGTCGGACGGTCGGGGCAGGGGCAATCCGCATACCCGCGGAGCGGCACGGACTGGCTTGATGCGTAGAGACCAGAAGTCTACACCCCCTCCCGCGCGGTTTGCGGGAGGGGGTGGACGAGCCTGAGCGAGGCCGGGGGAGGGCCCGGACGAAGGCGGCGGCCCCGTCCGGGAGCCGCCGCCTGCATCCTGCCTCGCATCCGACCGCGCGTCAGCTGTTAGGCGCGCCGGGCTCGCCGACGACCTTCTCGTGGCGCAGGGTGCTGTTCCAGTAGCCGAAGACGAAGTACAGGATCAGGCCGATCGCCATCCAGATCCCGAACCGCTCCCACGCATGCCGGGGCAGCCCCATCATGATGTAGACGCACGCGGCCGCCCCGCCCAGCGTCACCGGCCACACGAAGGGCACGCGGAAGGGGCGCGGCCGGTCCGGGTCCTTGATGCGCAGCACCAGCACGCCGATGCACACGATGGCGAACGCCGACAGCGTGCCGATGTTGGTGAGGTCGTAGATCTCGTTCTCGTCCGCGAACAGCGCGCCGGCCGCCACCACGAGACCCGTGATCAGCGTGGTCACGTACGGCACCCGCGCCTTGGTGCTGAGCCTGGTGGACCAGCGCGGCAGCAGCCCGTCGCGTCCCATCGCGTAGAAGATGCGCGGCTGGCCGTACTGGAACACCAGCAGCACCGCGGTGAGCGAGATCACCGCGCCGAACGACACGATCCACCCCGCCGTCCCCAGCCCCGCCTGCTGCAGCGCCTGCGTCAGCGGGTCCGCGCCCGCCAGCTCCGTGTAGGGCACCAGCCCCGCGGCCACGGCGCCCACGATCACGTAGATGACGGTGCAGATCGCCAGCCCGCCCAGGATGCCGATGGGCATGTTGCGCTGCGGGTCCTTGGTCTCCTCCGCCGCCGTGGAGATGGCGTCGAAGCCGATGTACGCGAAGAAGACGATGGCCGCGCCCTGGTGAATCCCCCGCCAGCCGTTGGGGGCGAACGGGGTGAAGTTGTCCGGGTTGAACTGCGTCAGCCCCGCCACCACGAACAGCCCCAGCACCAGCAGCTTGATCACCACCATGATGTTGTTGGCCCGCGCGCTCTCGCGCACGCCCAGCAGCAGCAGCCAGGTGATCAGCAGCACGATGACCGCCGCAGGGATGTTCACCAGCAGCGGCACGTCGCCGAAGACGCGCGGCGCCGTCTCCAGCAGGGCTCGCACCTCGGGATCGCTGCTCTTGGTGACGGCGCGGTAGCCGTGCGTCAGGTAGTCCGGCAGGGTGATGCCGAAGCCGCTGAGGAAGGAACCGAAGTAGCCGCTCCACGCCACCGCCACGGCCACGTTCCCCACCGCGTACTCCAGGATCAGGTCCCAGCCGATGATCCACGCGATCAGCTCGCCCAGGGTGGCGTACGAATAGGCGTACGCGCTGCCGGCCTGGGGGATCATGGAGGCCAGCTCCGCGTAGCACAGCGCCGCCAGCCCGCAGACCAGGCCCAGGAGGATGAACGAGATGATGAGCGCGGGCCCGGCGCCGTAGCGCACCACCGTGCCGTCGGGGTTGATCTCGCCCGCCGCCGCCGTGCCGATGGACGAGAAGATGCCGGCGCCGATCACCGCGCCGATGGCCAGCATGATCAGGTCGCCGGCACCCAGCTCGCGCTTGAGCGTGTTGGGGTGCCCTTCTTCGGAGAGCAGCTCCGAGATCGGCTTGCGGCGCGTAAGTCGCTGCAGAACGGTCATGCGCGGAGTGTACCGGGTTGGATGAGACGGGATCGGCGCGGGGACGTGTGGCGGCGCGAATCCGGGGCGGGCCATCAACCTGCGCGCCGCGGCGGCTTCCGTCAATGATGCGAGTGACGAGTGCGAAGTGCCAAGTGCCAAGTGCCAAGTGCCAAGTGCCAAGTGCCAAGTGCCAAGTGCCAAGTGCCAAGTGCCAAGTGCCAAGTGCCAAGTGCCGGCATCGTGCTGTCGTTGTCGTTCCTTGGCACTTGGCACTTGAACCTTGGCACTCGTCCTTCATCGCAACGCTTTCGCCCGCTCGCGGGTCTAACGCAGACGGCGCGCGCGGCTGGCCCCGTACTTCCATCCAGTCGCCGCGCCGCGTTGCGCGGGGGGTGCTAGGAACTTAGCATCTCCGTCGCGGTATCCGGAGCTGGTCCGTCAATCCCACGTTGCGCAGAGGATTTTCCGTTGGTCACCGCCGAGAACGAAGTCGAGACCCTGCTGGCCGACGCCGCCAGCCTGAAGGCGCAGGTGCAGCGCCGCATCGTGGGGCAGGAGCAGGTGCTCGAAGAGGTGATGATGTGCCTGCTGGCCGGCGGCCACGCGCTGCTGGTGGGCGTCCCCGGGCTGGCGAAGACGCTGCTGGTGCGCACCCTGGCCGAGGCGCTGGAGCTGGAGTTCCGGCGCGTGCAGTTCACCCCGGACCTCATGCCCGGCGACATCACCGGCACCGAGGTCATCGAGGAGGACCGGACGACGGGGCGCCGCGCGGCGCGCTTCATCCGCGGCCCCATCTTCACCCAGGTGCTGCTGGCGGACGAGATCAACCGCACGCCGCCGAAGACGCAGGCGGCGCTGCTGGAGGCCATGCAGGAGGGCCGCGTGACGGTGGGCGGGGAGGACCTCATCCTCCCGCGCCCGTTCTTCGTGCTCGCCACGCAGAACCCGGTGGAGCAGGAGGGCACCTATCCGCTCCCCGAGGCGCAGCTGGACCGCTTCATGTTCGACATTCGCCTGGACTACCCGTCCGCGGAGGAGGAGGTGATGATCCTCCGCGCCACCACCGGGGTGGAGGACGCGCACGTGCAGCCGGTGCTGGATGCGGAGCGGGTGCTCACGCTGCAGCGGTGGGTGCGCGAGGTGCCGGTGGCGGACAACGTCCTGGAGTACGCCGCCTCCCTGGTCCGCGCCACCCGACCTGGCGACGCCACGGCGTCGGAGGACGTGCGGCGGTGGGTGCGCTGGGGCGCCGGGCCGCGCGCGGGGCAGGCGCTCATCCTGGGCGCCAAGGCCAACGCGCTGCTGGCCGGCCGCTTCCACGTCGCCGCGGCGGACGTGCGGCGCGTGGCCGCCCCCGTGCTGCGCCACCGCGTGCTGGTGAACTTCCACGCCGAGGCGGAGGGCGTCTCGCCTGACCGCGTGATCGACCGGCTGCTGGAGACGGTGGCGCCGCCGCGCTCGGGACTGTGAGCGAGTGCGTGAGTGCGTCAGTGCGTGAGTGCGTGAGTGGCGCGGGCCGCCGGGTCGGTGCCGCGTCGGCACGCCCCGGTCCGGTGGAGGAGTGGGTGAGTAGCGCAGACGTCCGTGCCCGTACCGCGTCGGCACGCCCCCGCCCCGGGCGGCTGAAGCCGCGGCAACGACGGCGGAAAGCCCCGCAAACTGGACGGGGCTTCAACTGCAAACGCCCCCGAACTGTCATTCCGAGGGAGCGCCTCACGGCACTTTCTCGTACCGCATCACCTGCGCGCGACCGAGGAATCTACTCGCCCGTGCGCGTGGCCCGTCGTCGCGCCCCGGGCCCGCGGCCACAGTCCGCGCAGGCGGACTTCGCGTCCTTCCAGCGGCGAACTCATTCGCTCGTGGGCGTGGGCCTCGCATCCGCGCCGGCGTTCGCGCGACGACCGACGTCCACGCGCCGAATCCCGCCTCGCGCACCGAACCAGCTCACGCACTCACGCACTCACGCACTCACGCACTGCCGCGGAGCGGCCCCATGAGCGCCGCCACCGACTTCCTCCCCCCGAAGCTCCTGGAGCGCCTGGGCGGGCTGGACCTGATCGCGCGGACGGTGGTGAGCGGCTTTCAGACCGGCATCCACAAGTCCCCCCACCGCGGCGCCGGCGAAGACTTCGCCAAGCACCGCGACTACCAGCAGGGCGACGACGTCCGCTACCTGGACTGGAAGCTGTACGCGCGCACCGATCGGCTCTACGTCCGCGAGTTCGAGGAGCGCTCCAACCTGCAGGCGTACCTGGTGGTCGACACCTCGGCGTCCATGGACTACGGCGAGCCGGACGGCGTCACCAAGTCTCGCTACGCCGTCTACCTGGCCGCCGCCCTCGCGCACCTGATGCTGCGCTCCGGCGATGCCGTCGGCTTGGCGGTCAGCGGTGCGGACCCGCGGCTATTGCTGCCGCCCCGCTCCCGCCGCGGCCACCTGCACGACCTGCTGCTGCACCTGGAGCGGATGAAGCCCGGCGGCACCGGTGCCGCGGCGGACGCGCTGGACCGCGTGGGTGGCTCGATGAAGCGGCGCGGGCGCGT
>DASTNU010000248.1:0-2425 GCA_035720605.1 Longimicrobium sp.
CAGCCGCGGGTTTACCCGCCCGGGAGAAGGGCGGCGTTGTGGCTCAGGGACTGCCGTCTTCCACGTCTTCCTCCGCCGCCGCGTCGTCGCCGCGGATCTCCACGCCGCCCAGCACCAGGCCGCGCACCGGCAGCCCCTCCGGCAGCATCTGCTCGATCGTCGCCACGCGCACCGGATCGGCCGTCAGGTCCACGTCCACGAAGCGCAGTGTGTCGCCCACGATCATCCCGAACCCGCCCACGATGTGCGTTCCCGGCGCCGTGATGTCCGTGTCGCGCAGCAGGATCATCAGCCCGCCCGGCCGGTGCTCCACCCGCAGCGAGAGCTGTCCCCGCATCTCCTCCGGGAAGCGCGGGTAGAGAAACCGCAGGTCGCCGAACGCCACCGAGTCGCCGCGCAGCGCCAGGTCGAACATCTGCCGGCCGTCGCGGAACCAGGGCGGAAAGCTGTCCGTGCGCACCACCCCCGAGACGGAGAGCCGGGAGCGCGGCAGCCGGATCTGCGGGGCGTCGAGCTCGATGTACGCCGGCATCATCGCCACCTTGGCCTGCACCAGGCTCAGCGGCGTGGGACGGCGAAAGAGCTGCGCCGTCGCCCGCAGCGAGTCGATGTTCACCCGCGTCCCGGTCTTGCGGTCCACCCGCACCCCCGTGATGCGCCCGGTGAGGCCGGTGAAGTTCATCGTGCGCAGGTACCCCCCGGCCACGCTGTCCACCAGCGCCAGCGAGGTGTCGGAGAGCGCCTCTGCCACCGCCCGCCGCCGCGCCGCGGGGGAGAGGGCGGAGTCCGGCTCCCACGGCATCTGCAGCCGCACCAGCCCGTTGGTCACCCGCAGCGTGTCGATGCGCACCGGGGCGCGCTGCCGGCGCGTGCGCGCGGAGTCGCGGGCGGTGGTGTCGGCGAAGATGGCCTCGTAGTTCCACAGCGAGTCGCCGGGGAGCTTGAAGACGTAGACCTCGGGGTCGTACAGGGTGGCCTTGCGGATGTGGACGCGGACCAGGTTGGTGACCCGGTAGTCCAGGAAGGCGCTGTCGGCCACCACGAACGCCCTTCCCTGCCGGTCCTGCAGCCGCACGCCGTACAGCCTGGCCCCCTCGAACAGGTTGCCGGAGATGCGCTCGACGACGAGCTTGCCGCCGTTGAGCGAGTTTCCCGCCGCGGCCAGGGTGCGGCCCAGCACGAACTCGTGGCCGCGCTCCGTGCGCGCGACCACGTTCAGCAGCAGCAGGAGCAGCGCGACGCCCAGCGCCACGCCGCCCAGCCCCCACGTGACCAGCCGCCCCAGGCGCCGGGCCACGGTCACCCCCTCCGCACCGCGTCGGCCATGCTCCCCTCCCGGGGCTCCCTGCGGTCGTCCATGAACAGCGACTCCACCCCGTGCCCCAGCCCCGCGTCGTCGTCCAGCACCGGCGGCCGTCCGCGGCGAAAGAACAGGTGGCGGCTGGTGGGGACGAAGTCGCCGGCGTCCTCGAAGTACATGTAGTGGGTGATGCGGATGACCCCGCCCCCCATCCGCACCACGTTCATGGTGTTCTTCTCCCGCTCCCTGGCCCGGCCGCGCCGCGAGGTGCTGGTGCCGCTCTGCGCGATGATGATGCCATGCTCGCGGTCCTTCCCCGCGTACACGTCCAGCGAGTTGCCGATGTACGCCCGGTGCAGGTGGCCGCCCAGGATCAGGTCCACCCGCATGGCGGTGAACGCGTCCAGCGCGCGCTTGGCCTTGGGCATCACGTCCGCCCCCTCCCAGTCCGGCGGCGGCGCGAAGTGGTGGTGCGAGACGAGGATGCGCATGGTCTCGTCCGGCACGTCCCGGAACGCCTCGCGCGCCAGGTGGATCTGCCAGCGGTGGATGCGCCCGTTGGTGATGGCGGTGCGCGGCGCGGTGGAGTTCAGGGAGACGATGACGGCGCCCGGGATCTCCGTCACCGAGTCCAGCGTGTCGCTGATGTACGTGCGGTAGTGGCGGTACGGGTCCAGCAGCCGCTCCAGCCCGCGGTACAGCGGCACGTCGTGGTTTCCCGGGGTGACGACCGTGGGCACCCGCGGCAGCTGGTCCAGGAACGCCCGCGCCGCGGCGAACTGCTCCTCCCTGGCGCGCTGCGTGAAGTCGCCGGAGGCCACGATGCAGTCGGGGCCCAGCCGGTGCGCGAACTCGAGCAGCGACCTGCCCGCCTCGTCGTGGTACGGCGGGCCGAAGTGCAGGTCGGAGATGTGCAGGATGGAGATCAAGCCGGCTTCACGGGCTGGTTGGGGTCGGTCACGCCGTCGCGGTCGGCGTGGATAGCCGCTACCTGCGTGCCACCGCGCCGGACGGGCGGGTCAGGCCGGGAAACGGCAGGTCCGCGCGGGCGTTCAGCTCCAGCCCGCCGGCCTCGCCGCGCCGCCAGCGAAAGAGCGCCGCGCGCGCGATCATCGCCGCGTTGTC
>DASTNU010000249.1:0-2964 GCA_035720605.1 Longimicrobium sp.
CGCAGCAGGCCCGGACCGATGCCCGCCCCGACCTGGTGGGCCTCCTCCCCGACGAGGCCGACGCCGCCCTCCGCGCGCACTTCGCCGCGCGCGGGCAGCCGGCGTACCGCGCGGGGCAGGTGGTGCGCTGGCTGTACGAGCGCGGCGCCTTCTCCTTCGCCGAGATGACGGACCTGCCCCAGGCGGAGCGCGCGGCGCTGGCGGAGGCGTTCGCCTTCACGGCGCCGGAGCCGGCCAAGGTGTCGCGCTCCGTCGACGGCACGGCCAAGCACCTCTGGCGCCTGGCCGACGGCGAGCTGATCGAGTCCGTCCTCATCCCCACCCCCACCCGGCTGACGCTGTGCATCTCGTCCCAGGCGGGGTGTGCCATGGCGTGCACCTTTTGCGCCACCGGCTGGGCAGGCTACCGCCGCCAGCTCAGCGCGGGCGAGATCGTGGCGCAGTTCCGCGGGGCACGCCGGTGGGCGCAGGAGAACGGCTACGACGACGTCACCAACATCGTCTTCATGGGGATGGGCGAGCCGCTGATGAACCCCAAGGCGGTCTTTCCCACCCTCGCCATCCTGAACCGCGGCTACCGGTTCGGCGCGCGCCGCATCACCATCTCCACCGTGGGCGTGGTTCCCGGCATCCTGCGCATGGCGGAGCTGCCGGAGCAGTACCGGCTGGCCATCTCGCTGCACGCACCCAACCACGAGCTGCGGCAGCGCCTGATCCCGCTGGAGAAGAAGTACCCGCTCCCGGAGCTGCTGGAGGCGCTGCGCAGGTTCGACGCGGCCGGCGGCAAGCGGATCACCTTCGAGTACGTGATGATCGACGGCGTGACCGACCTTCCCGGGATCGCTGACGAGCTGGCGGAGGTGGTGAAGGAGTTCACGGCGTTCGTGAACCTGATCCCCTTCAATCCGATCCCGGGGACGGACTGGAAGCCCAGCAAGCGCGCGCGCCTGGACTACTTCGTGGAGCGGCTCGGGCGGCAGGGCGTTACGGCCTACGTCCGCGAGTCGCGCGGCCGCGACATCGCCGCGGCGTGCGGCCAGCTGCGCGCGGAGGTCACGGAGGGCCGCAAGCCGGTGCAGATCGGCTCGCTCTGACCCCCGGCCGACGGCGCGGAGCCGGCCCCGCTCAACCGGCCGGCTCCGCCCCGCCCACCAGCAGCCCCTGCCGCCCCCGCAGCAGGCTGTTCTCCATCTGCAGCATCAGCATGGCGCGCTCGCGCTCCTCCCGCTCGCTCACGTGCGCCACCCGCCCGGCCAGCCGCTCCACGGCGAGCGTCAGCTCGTGCAGGTCCAGCCGCAGCTCCTTGATCTCTTCGCGGTTCTCGCGCAGGTCGTCAGCCAGCCGCAGGAGCGTCCGCGCGGTGCCGTAGAGCGACTTCCACATGGTCAGGCGGCCTTGAGGCGCTCGAGCGCCACGCGGGTGTCGTCGCGCAGGATCATGATGTCGACCTGCTGCTCGTCGAGCTCGCGCAGAACGCGGAACACGTGCCCCAGGATGCCCTCCACCAGGGCGGGGTAGTCCTCGTCGGCCCGCGCCGCGAACGGCATGACGGCGGCTTCGCGCACCCGCATGGCGCCGTACCCGCCGCGCGACCGGCAGCGTCGCAGCTCCATGTCCATGGCCAGCTGGTCGGGATCGAGCTCTGACGGGTCGTGCGCGGCCGGCGGCAGCTTGCCCTTGTGCGAACCCATCCTCCACCTCCTCCAGAAAACGTGATTCGCGGTGCCCCACCGGCACCCGCGCCACCCCTCCCGCAAACCTCGACTACGATGATCACTTTCTCCCCGTCCATCAAGACCCAAAACAGAGCGCGCCTTCAACGCCAACTGCGCAACCTGCCGTGACTTGGCAATTCCATGGTGCCGCTGCTCCGGCCCTTCGACAACCGCGTACTTTGCGCCTGCCGTGCAACTCCTTTTCCACCCACGTTGGCGAAGTCCGACATCCGCGCCACCGCCGCCTCGCCCACCCGGGGTGCCATTCTGGCACGAATCGCGCGCCGTATCGCACCACCGCTGTCCACCCGATCTTGAGCCGATGCCGAACGAATCCCCCTCCCGCTGGGTGAACCACACCGTCACGCCGGACGAGGCGGGGCGCACGGTGCAGGAAGTGCTCACCGGCGCGCTGGGGGTATCGCGGCGGATGATCCAGCGGCTCACGCGGGCGAAGGGGCTGCAGCACAACCGCCGTGCCGCCTGGCTCTCGGCGAAGGTGCGGGCCGGGGACGTGGTTTCGGCGCGGCTGCAGGAGGGTCCGTCCGGCGGGCTGGAGCCGGTGGAGATGGCGCTGCGCGTGGTGTACGAGGACGCCGACCTGCTGGTGGTGGACAAGCCGCCGTCGCTGCTGGTGCATCCCACCTCGCCGGACCAGCGGCACACGCTGGCGCACGGAGTTGCGTGGCACCTCCGCCAGCAGGGAGTGCACGCGGCGGTGCACCCGGTGCACCGCATCGACCGCGACACGTCGGGGCTGGTGCTGTTCGCCCGGACCGCGCACGCGCACCACCGGCTGGACCTGCAGCTTCGCGCGGGCGAGCTGCGGCGCGAGTACCTGGCGCTGGTGGATGGGGCGCTGGCGGAGGACCGCGGGGCGATCGACGCGCCGATCGGGCGTGACCCGCGCAATCCCGTGCTGCGCGTGGTGCGCAAGGACGGCGAGCCCGCCGTCACCCGGTGGGAGGTGGTGGAGCGATGCCCCGCCGCGACGCTGGTGAAGCTGGAGCTGGAGACGGGGCGGACGCACCAGATCCGCGTCCACCTGCTCCACGCCGGCCACCCCGTGCTGGGCGACCGGCAGTACGGGCGCCGGCGGCTGGAGCTGATCCCGCGGCAGGCGCTGCACGCGTGGCGGCTGGCGTTCACTCATCCGGCCACCGGCGCGCCGATGGAGCTTGCCGCCGACCTCCCGCCGGACATGCGCGAGGCGCTCGCCGCGCTGAGCGCGGAAGCGGGCCCGGGGGAG
>DASTNU010000250.1:0-5129 GCA_035720605.1 Longimicrobium sp.
CTTCTCGTATCCGTCACACGCAACTCCGCCCTCTCCCGCTCCGTATGCCGTTGACGCGCGGCGGGCGGCGCCTAGCTTCAGCGCCGCGACGGAGGCAGGCGTAGTCCGGCACCGTGGTTGCACACGCCGCGCATCGTTGGCGTACGATGGAAACGAGCGGCGGCGCGACGGCCCGCTCGCGATCCCCGCACCGGCCAGACCGTGACGCACGGTACACATTCAGAGCCGACCGGCCGCTACTTCTACGTCCTCGCCCTGGCGGCGCTGGGCGTGGTGTACGGCGACATCGGCACCAGCCCGCTGTACGCCATCCGCGAGTCGCTGGGCGAGCACTACGGCCTGTCGCCCTCGCGCACGAACGTCCTGGGCGTGCTGTCGCTCATCTTCTGGGCGCTCATCATCGTCATCTCCGTCAAGTACCTGACGTACGTGATGCGGGCCGACAACCGTGGCGAGGGGGGGATGATCGCCCTTACCGCGCTGGTGGCGCCCGCCCGGCGGATGCGCCCCGGCAGCCGCCGCTGGACGCTGGTGCTGATCGGGCTGTTCGGCGCGTCGCTGCTGTACGGCGACAGCATGATCACGCCCGCCATCTCGGTGCTGAGCGCGGTGGAGGGGCTCAAGGTGGCCACGCCGTTCTTCGAGCCGTACGTCATTCCCATCGTCATCGTCATCCTGGTGGCGCTGTTCGCGGTGCAGAGCCGCGGGACGGCCGGCATCGGCAGGGTGTTCGGGCCGGTGACGCTGCTGTGGTTCACCACGCTGGGCCTGCTGGGGCTGTACCAGATCGTGCAGCGGCCGGCGGTGCTGAGGGCCATCAACCCGCTGTACGGGGCCGAGTTCTTCATCCGGAACGGCTGGCAGGGCTACCTGGTGCTGGGCTCGGTCTTCCTGGCCGTCACCGGCGGCGAGGCGCTGTACGCGGACATGGGGCACTTCGGCAGAAGGCCCATCCGCTTCACCTGGTTCACCGTGGTGCTGCCGGCGCTGCTGCTGAACTACTTCGGGCAGGGCGCGCTGATCCTGCGGCGGCCGGAGTCGATCGAGCACCCGTTCTTCTTCATGGCGCCGCAGTGGATGCTCTTTCCGCTGGTGGCGCTGGCGACCGCGGCGACGGTGATCGCCTCGCAGGCGGTGATCTCGGGGGCGTTCTCGCTCACGCGCCAGGCGGTGCAGCTGGGGTACCTGCCGCGCCTGCGCATCGAGCACACCTCGGAGCGGCAGATCGGGCAGATCTACATCCCGTCCATCAACTGGCTGCTGATGTTCGCCTGCATCGGCCTGGTGCTGGGCTTCCGCACCTCCAGCAACCTGGCCGCGGCGTACGGGGTGGCGGTGACCACGGACATGGTGTTCACCACCATCCTGTTCGCCTTCGTGGCGCGCACGCGGTTCGGGTGGGCGGCGTGGAAGGTGGTGCTGATGGCGGCCGGCTTCCTGGTGGTGGACCTGGCGTTCTGGGGCGCCAACATCGTCAAGATCCCCGACGGGGGCTGGTTCCCGCTGGTGATCGCGGCGGCGTTCTTCACGGCCATGACCACCTGGAAGATGGGGCGGCAGATCCTGGCGGACCGTCTGCAGGACCGCACGCTCCCCATCAAGCTCTTCCTGGCGGACCTGGAGGGGAACCGCTACACGCGGGTGGCGGGGACGGCGGTCTACATGTACGGCAACCCGGAGGGCACGCCGCCGGCGCTGCTGCACAACCTCATCCACAACAAGGTGCTGCACGAGCGGGTGGTGCTGCTGACGGTGGAGACGGAAGAGTTCCCCACGGTGGACGACGAGGACCGGGTGGAGGTGACGGAGCTGGGCCACGGGCTGTGGCGCGTGGTGCTGCGCTACGGGTTCACCGACGATCCGGACATCCCGTCGGGGCTGGCGCTGGCGCGGGAGCGGGGGCTGGTGTTCAAGCCGATGGAGACCAGCTACTTCCTGGGCCGGGAGACGCTGATCGCCTCGAAGACGCCGGGGATGGCCATGTGGCGGGAGAAGATCTTCGCGCTGATGTCGCGGAACGCGCGGCCCGCCACGGCGTTCTTCGGACTGCCGCCCAACCGGGTGGTGGAGCTGGGGGCGCAGATCGAGCTGTAGGCGGACAGGTTAGAGGGGACAGATTACGGATTGCGGCCTGCAACTGCAGGTGGAGAGAGGACTTCCGGTGAGCGGGCCGGCCGCGACCCGTCCCCTGTAACCTGCCCCCTTTCCGTTCCGTACGGGATCATCCGGCGGCCCATGGTGGTACTAGGCCCGGCCGCACGTCACCCGGCGGAACAGGAGAGCAGAGCGGTGTTCGAGCACGTGGAGGGGATCCGCAGGAAGAACAGGCGCGGCGCGTTGCCGGCGGCAGGCGTCGCGGCGGTCGTGCACGTCTTGCTGATCGCGCTGCTCGCGTGGGGCGTCCGCAGCCGCGTCCTCCTGGCCGTGGAGCCCACGGGCACGGGCCCCAGCCTGGGCTTTCCGGAGGAAGGCGGCGGCGGGGGCGGTGGAGGGCAGGAGGTGGTGTCGTACGTGGACGTGGCCGCGCCGGCGCCCGAGGAGACGGCGCTGGAGACGGTGCCGGAAGAGGACGTGCTGATCCCGCCGGAGCCGACGCCCGTCCCTGAGCCGCCGAAGGAGGAGGCGCCGAAGGCCGAGACGCCGCAGGTCGCTCCCCCCACTCCCCCGGCGCCGAACCCGGGACAGGGCGCGGGCACGGGCGGTGGCCAGGGCCCCGGGCAGGGGCCGGGCGACGGCTCCGGGGTGGGCCCGGGCTCCGGAAGCGGCACGGGCGGGGGCGACGGCAGCGGCACCGGCTCCGGCCGCGGGCCGGGTGATGGCGGCGGCTCCGGCCGCGTCCGCATGCCGCAGACGGACGTGCTCTTCATCCCGCCCGACCGGCCGCGCGGGGTCGCGAGCCAGACGCTGGTGATCACGCTGCGGGTGGACGTGCGGGGCCGGGTGCGGGAAGCGCGCCTGGTCCCCAGCACCGGCAACCGAGGCTACGACGACCGGGTGCGGCGCTGGGCGATGGAGCTGGTGTTCCGTCCGGCGGTGAACCTGGACACCAACCGGCCCGTCGAGGTCGATTACCCGATCACGGTCGACATCTGACCGGCTGGATGACCGTAGACAGAGCCCGCCGCGGCCCACGAGGCTGCGGCGGGCTCGTTTGTCACGGCTGACAGACCCCATGAGCTCAGCCGTGATCCTCAGGCGCGGGGTCTTTCTGGATCCGGTATTGTCATTGTTCCTCCGCGTCGTCCGGAATCGCTGCGTCGATCACCTCGCGGATGACGTCGCCGCCGAAGCCGCGGCGGGCGAGGAAGCCGTGCAGGCGGCGCCGGGCGGCGGCGGGCTCCTCGCCGGGGCGGGGGCGCCACTTCGCCGCGGCGCGGCGGGCGAGCTCGGCCTCGTCCGTCGCCTCGTCCTGCAGCGTCTCGCGGATGGCGGCGCGGGCGGTCTGCTCGTCCACGCCTTTCGCGCGCAGCTCGCCGGCCATGCGGCGGGTGCCCTGCGGGCGCAAACGCACGCGGTCGCGCACCAGCGAGCCCGCGAACGCCGCGTCGTCGATCATCCCCTGCTCCCGCAGCCGCGCGATCACCTCTTCGCCGATCTCCGCGCCGTACCCTTTCATCCGCAGCCGCCGGGCGAGCTCCGCCGCGCTGCGCGGCCGGACGGCCAGCAGGCGCAGCGCGGCCTGGCGCGCCTGCCATCCCAGGTCGCGCCGCTCCAGCTCCGCCAGCCGCGCCTCGTCCACCGCCTGGCCCACGCGCAGCCGCCCAGTCCGCGCCACCTCCGCGGCGAGCCCCATGCGGAACGCGCCGTCCACGAACACGCTCACGCGGTCGGGGTCGTGCTTCTGCGGCTGCAGGGCGGTGATCTTCATCGTGCGGAGCTCGGGGTGGCCGGCCGGAAGAGGTGACAGGTTACAGGGGACGGGTTAGGGCCTGCAACGGCTGCCGGCCTCCGGCACCGGCATCCACTGCAGCCAGTGACCTGTCCCCGGCAACCTCGTCCCTTGTCGCCACCCGGCCCGGTCGCTAACCTAGCGCGATCCGTCTCCCGGAACCCGGTCGAAAACCGTTGCCTCACGCCTGGCCCCAGAGCATCGCGCCGGATGCGCGCACGGTGGACTTCCGCGCGCTGCGCGCGCGCGAGTTTCCCCTGCTCGGCGACGCCCCGTACCTGAACGCGGCCTCCGCGGGGCCCCTTCCGGAGCGCGCGCGTGCCGCCATGGACGCGTACAACCGGCGCCGCGGGGCCGTCCACGCCATGCGCGGCGAGGACTTCGAGCCGGTCCTGGTCCGCTGCCGGCGCGCCGCCGCCCGGCTGATCGGCGCGGGCGAGGACGAGATCGCGCTGCTCCCCAACACCAGCTACGGCATCAACCTGGCCGCGCAGGCCCTGCCGCTGGAGGAGGGGCGCCGCATCGTCCTGAGCGAGCGCGAGTTCCCGGCGAACGTGTATCCCTGGATGGCGCTGCGGCGGCTGCGCGGCGCCCGCGTGGACGTGCTGCCGGCCGACGCCAGCGGCAACCCGGACGAGGCGCGGATGCTGGCGGAGCTGGCACGCGGCGACGTGGGCATCCTGGCCGTCTCCGCGGTGCAGTTCACCGGCGGCTGGGTGGCGGATCTGGAGCGCCTGGGCCGCGCCTGCCGCGAGCACGGCGCCTGGCTGGTGGTGGACGCCATCCAGGCGCTGGGGCTGCTGCCGGTGGACGTGCGCGCCTGCGGCATCGACGTGCTGGCGACGGCGGGGCACAAGTGGCTGTGCGGCCCGTTCGGCACCGGGTTCGCGTACGTGCGGCGCGAGCTGATCGAGCGGATGGAGCCGCGGGTGGTGGGATGGACGGCGATGCGGGCCTCCGCGGACCTCGAGCGCGTGGTGGACTACGAGTACGCCTGGGTGGACGGCGCGCGCCGGTTCGAGGTGGCGACCCAGCCGTGGCAGGACCATCTCGGGTTCGCGGAGTCCATCGAGCTGCTGATCGAGGCCGATCCCGCGCGCATCCGCGAGCACGTGCTGGGGCTGATCGACCCGCTCGCCGCCTGGCTGGGGGAGCGCGGGGTGATGGCCGCCAGCGATCCGCGGCCGGCGCGCCGGTCGGGGATCTTCGCGTTCCGGCCGGCGGACGCGGCGGGCGCGCA
>DASTNU010000251.1:0-7406 GCA_035720605.1 Longimicrobium sp.
CGTCGCGGTCCGGCCTGGTCAGATCGGGTCTCTCGCCTGTCATCCCGCCGAATCTCCTTTCCGGTTCCGGAGCGGATCGGACGGTCTGGCCTGCACCTGAGTAACGTCTCACCCCTGCATGCTTCTGGCGCGCGGCAAGTATTGAGGACGGCATCTCCACGCCTGGAGTGCTGCCGGGCGTCCCTGACTTTCATAACGATCGAGCCAGAAAATCGAATCGCGCCCATGAGTCAGTGCACGGGAAACTCCGCGAGACACCTCCTTTGGGAATGACAGTTTGGTGCGATGGAATGCTGCCTCCCTGCACGTCATCCCTGGCACCCCCTCAATCCGCGCAGGCGGATTTCGTGAATCTCCAGCAGCGGTTTCCAACCGCCGGGCGCGGACGCCGCCCTCCCAACGCAATTCCTCGTTGCATCCCCTCACCGGTTCACTCCATCACTCCATCACTCCATCACCCCCTCACCCTTTCACCCTTTCACCCTTTCACCCTTTCACCCTTTCACCTCCCCACCCGTTCCCCCTCCGCAACCTTCATCCACCCTTCATCGTACAGCCGGGGCACGCGCTTGCCCCGCCACGCCACCGGTCCTGATATTGCGAGAGCCCGCGCGGCGAACCGAACGCTCCCGAGCCACTGATGATCAACGCATTCCGCAAGCTCCTGCGCCCCACGCTGCGGCAGCAGCTGGAAGACGGCGTCCGCGAGGCGCTGCGGCGCTACGCCGACCGCCGCACCGCGCCGGACCTGCGCGTCTACGCCTCCGTCGACCTTGTTCCGCCGGGGATGAACCCCAACCTGTGGGCCCGCGACGAGGCCGACCACCTGCGCCGCTTCGCCGCGCAGTGGGCCCAGGACAACGGCATCGCGCGCGCGGGGCTGCGGGTGGAGGTCGTCGTTCTCGACACCAAGCGCGAGTTCGCCCACGTCAAGCCGCTGGGGCTGGAGATCCCGAAGGCGGAGCCCTTCGGCGCCGGCGGCGCCGCGCGGCCGGACCGCCCGCTGGTGCCGGAGTCGGCCGCGGCCGCGCCCGCGTACAGCAACGCCCCGGCCCACGGCGGAGGCGGCGCGCCGGCCTACGGCGGAGCGCCCGGGCGCGGCGCGCTGCTGGAGGTGGTGAGCAGCGAGACGCTGCGCGAGCCGGTGCGCGTGGACGGCGAGGTGACGCTGGGGCGCAAGCCCGAGGCGGGGGTGCAGGCCACCGGCGACCGCTACATGAGCGGCCGCCACGCCCGCTTCCGTGCCGGCGGCGGCCGGGTGACGGTGACGGACCTGGACTCCAAGAACCGCACCTTCGTCAACGAGCAGCCCATCCCCCCGCACCAGGAGCGCGCCCTGAACGTGGGCGACACCGTGCGGATGGGGAACACGGTGCTGCGCCTGACCCAGGCGGGCTGACCCACCGTGCTGGAAACCGTACTCGACTGGATCCTGCGCGGGGTGGTGATCGCGTTCGGCGCGGGAGCGCTGATCGCGCTGGCGCGCTGGGTGCGCGCCGCCCTCCGCGAGCGCCGCGAGCGCTGGGCCATCCGCCTGGCGCTGGGAATGCTCTTCCTCGCCGCGGTCTACGCCGTGGGCCACGCGCGCCTGCTGTGGAACGCGGAAGCCATCACCGAAGGGCGCATGGCCTGGCGCCGCTGGGGCGACCCGCGCGAGGCGGAGCGCAACCGCGGCGAGGTGCGCGGGTGGGTGCTGGACTGCACGGGACAGGACGACCGCTCCCTGGCCCGCTACGGCCTGCGCGACGGAGAGGTGCAGCGCGTCTATCCCCTGGGCGAGGCGGGCGCCAACCTGATCGGCGGGGGGACGGGCGCGGAGGACCGCGACTACACCATCGAGCGGCTCTTCGGCAGCCACCTGCGCAGGCCCCTGAGCTTCGGCGAGCAGAGCGAGCTGCACGCGGTGGGGACGGACCTGCGGCTCACCCTCTGCGCGGAGCCCACCCGCGAGGCGTGGCGGCTGCTGAGCGCCACGGGGCTCAACGGCGCCGTCATCGTGCAGGACGTGCAGACCGGCGCGCTGGTGGCCTACGCGGCCTCGGGGCGCGCGGAGGACCCGCCCTTCGGCATCAAGCGCTACTCGCCGCCGGGCTCCGTCTTCAAGCTGGCCGTCGCCGCGCTCTGGTGGGAGCACGACCGTCCCGACACGCGCATGCCCTGCCCGCCGTACATCCAGATCGGCAACGCGCGCATCCGCAACTTCGAAAGCCACGAGTACGAGTCCATCAGCATTCCCGTGGGCATGCTGCGCGTCTCCTGCAACACCGCCGCGGTGCGGATGGCGCTGGAGATGCGCCAGGAGCTGGGGGTGGAGGCGTTCCGCGACGCGTGGCAGCGCTTCGGCTTCGTCACCTACACCGAGGGCGCGCCATCCGCCGCCGAAGACGACTTCTGGAACACGGGGAACGAGGCCTGGGCGCGGCGAATGACCCCGCCCCCGGTGCGCATCCGCTTCGCGCGGCGCTTCAGCCAGCACGAGTGGGGACAGATCGCCATCGGGCAGGGGCCGGTGGACGTCACCCCGATCGCCGTCAGCCGCTTTCTGCAGGCGATCGGCAACAACGGGGTGATGCTGCCGCCCACGCTGGAGTGGGAGCGGCTGGAACAGCGCGGCGAGGGGCGGCGGATCATGAAGCAGACCACCTCGCGCCGGCTGCAGGAGGCCATGCTGGCGGTGGTCGACAGCGGCACGGCGCAGGCGGCCGGGCCGCGCTTCGCCGGGACGGGGTGGGACCTGGGCGGCAAGACGGGAACGGCGGACGTGGCCGGCGCGCCGCGGCCGGACGCCTGGTTCGCGGGGCTGATGTACGGCCCCGACGGCCGCGCCCGCTACACCATCGTCGTCTACCTGCAGCGCGGCGGGCAGGGCGGGCGCATGGCGGCGCCGATCGCGGGGGAGATGACGCGCTTCATGTCCCGGCAGCCGAACCTCACCACGCCGGGAAGCGGGGAGAGCGACGTCCCCCAGCGCTCCACCACCCTGCGCGGGGAGGGGCGCTGATGGCCATCGGCCGCATCTTCCGCCGCCCCAGCCGTCCCGCCATGGGGGGCCCCGAGGGCGTCACCGTCCGCATCAAGCCGCACAACCTTCCCTCGGAGCAGCGCGCGGGGCGGGTCGTCCCCGGGATGCTGTGGTGGGGGCTGCTGCTGGCGGCGGCGTTCTACGCGGCGGCGCACTTCGCCATCGTCAGCGGCGTGTGGCCGCTGCACGGCACCTCGCCGGGGGCGGGCGGAACCTTCATCCGCGACGGCCTGGCGCTGGCGGCGTGGATCGCGGTCCTGGTGGCGCTGCGGCGGCTGGGGTACCGCGGCAGCTGGGCCATCGTGGTGCTGCCGATCCTCATCTTCAGCATGACGAGGCCCACGCAGTTCCAGATCTTCACCGATCCGGCCTACCAGGCCACCGGGAGCGCGCGGGCCCGGGCGAACGACCTGAAGGCGACGCGCGCGCGGCTGTCCAGCATCGAGCGGGTGTACAGCGAGGAGCGCCGGCAGGTCGTCTACCAGGGGAACCCGCCGGAGCTGCCGGACCCGTTCGAGCGTGCGGTGGAGCGGGAGACGGAGTCGCGCGGCTTCTTCGCGCGCTTCGCGGCGCATTTTTCCGTGGCCCTGGCGCCGTTCGCCCTGCTGATCGGCTTCCTCCTTTCGCGCGAGCCGGGGTTGATGCGCTGGGTGCGGGACCGGAGATTGATCCCGTTCGTCCCCACGCTGGGCCTGTTCTTCGTGCTCACCCTGGGCTTCACCGAGCTGGGCAAGGTGGGGGGGATGACGCCGTGGGAGCTGTTCCTCCCCGTCTTCATCGTCATCTGGGCGGCCACGCTGGCGGAGGACGCCTACAACCTGGCGCGCCCCGGCGCGGTGATGGAGCCGCGGCGGCTGCTGAACCTCTTTCTGTACGGCGCCGCGCCCATCATCCCCTTCCTCATCATCCGCGAGCTGGGGCTCTCCATCGTCCTGGCGGGGAGCCTGGCGGCGATGCTGCTGGTGGGCACGCGGCGGGGGTGGTGGGCGGGGCTGATGCTGGTCGTCTGGGCCGCGCTGGTGTTCGCCGCCTTCAACGTGGACGAGCGCTCGGCCACGCGCCTGCAGCTGGCGTACGACCCGTACAAGGACCCGGCGGAGATGACGGAGGCGCAGCAGGAGCGCTGGGCCGCCAAGCTGCACCAGATGAAGCTCTTCGACGCCAACGTCATCGAGGGCGGCGTGCTGGGCGAGGGGCCGGGCCGCGGGCACGCCGAGACGGCGCCCAACGCGGCCGACGACGGCTTCATCACCGCCATCGCCACGCACTGGGGATGGGCGGGCGCGGTGTCGCTGGTGCTGCTGTACACGCTCTTCGTGGTGCAGCTGCTCAGCACGGCGGCGCGGGAATCGGGCGCCTTCGAGCGCACGCTGGTGACGGGGGTGGCCATGCTGATCGGCATTCCCTTCTGGCTGGCGGCGCTGGGGGGCATACGGCTGATCCCGCTGACCGGCGTGGCCACGGCGTTCGCGGCGCACGGCGGGGCCAAGCTGCTGGCCTCGTCGCTGGCGGTGGGGCTGGCGGCGGGGGTGAGCCACCGCCGCGCCCGCGAAGACATCATGGACGAAGCGCTGGCCCCGCCGCCGGCGGAGCCGCACGCAAAGGGGATCCGGATCCGATGACCGATGCCGTGAACCGCGCCCTGCCCCCGGTGCCGCTGCACGGGCTGCTGTTCGACGTGGCGGGCGCCAGCGCGCAGGGCCCGCGCAAGGAGAACCAGGACGCGTTCGCCGTGGACGCGTTCACCAGCCGCGGCTTCGTGGCCGTGGCGGACGGGATGGGCGGCGAGCGCGCCGGCCGCCTGGCCGCGGACACGGCGCTGGGCGCGCTGGCGGACGGGGCGGAGATCCGCTCCCTGGACGCCGCGCGCTACGCCGTGCGGCACGCGGACGAGGCGGTGGCGCGCGTGGCGCAGCAGTCGCCGGACGAGCGCGCGGGGATGGGGTGCGCGCTGGCGCTGGTGGCGCTTTCCGTGGACCGCGGCGGCGACGTGGGGTGGATCGGCGCGCACGTGGGCGACGTGCGCATCCTCAGCCGCTCGCCGGATGGCACCGTGCGGCTGGAGACGCGCGACCACACGCCGGCGTACGCGCGCTGGGAGGCGGGCGAGATCGCGCTGGACGAGATCCCCGACTCTCCCGGCAGCAACAAGCTGCAGCGCGCCGTGGGCCGCGGCGGCGAGGCGGAGGCGACGTGGATCCCCGTCCGCCCGGGATGGACCTACCTGCTGGTGAGCGACGGCGTGACCAAGGCCATGCGCCTGGACGAGCTGGGCGGCGCCATGGCGCTGGGCTCCGCGGACGAGATCTGCCGCTCCATCACCCGCAAGGTCGAAGAGCGCGGCCCGGACGACAACTACACGGCGGTGGCGGTGCGGGTGATGGACGGCGGCGGGGGCGACACCATGCCCGCGCCCTCGCGCCCCGCGCCGGCATCGGCCGCGCACCGGCCGGCCGCCCCGGCCGCCGCGCCGCCGCCGGTGGATGGCCCCCGCAACCTGTTCAACCCGCCGCCGGAGATCGACGTGAACGGCCCCCGACGCTCATCGAAGACGGGCACCCTGGCGCTGCTGGTGGCGCTGCTGGCGCTGGCGCTGGCGGGCTACGCCGCCTGGACCGCCGGCCAGGCAGGCGGGGGCGACCCCGCGATGGCCGCGCAGCTGGACAGCCTGCGCGGCGAGGTGCGCACCCTGCGCGCCCGCGCCGCGGTGGGCGACAGCGTGGGGTTGCGGACGGACTCCGCCGCCCCCGCCGCGACCGGAACCGCCGCCGCGCCGCCGCCCGCGGGACCGGCCACCACGCCCGCCACCCCCGCGAAGCAGCCATGACCGACTTCACCCCGGCCAGCCGTCCCGGCGGCGACGACCAGGAGCCGCTGCTCGACTCGTTCCTGCGCGAGGCCATCCCCGAGATCAAGCTGGCCCTGGGCGACGCCATCGACCGGGACAACTCGCGCGCCATCCCCGACAAGTACGTCCGCATGCTCCCGCTCACCACCCTCGTCGTGACGCTGCGGCCGGACGCGGCGCAGGCGGTGGCGATGATGGCGGCGGAGCTGGAGGAGGAGCTCACGGACTCGGTGATGCGGCACGGCTCGCTGTACGACCGCGACTACCGGGTGCGGCTCAAGGAGGCGGGCACGCGCGGCGCGCCGCTCTTTCGCGTCAGCATCCAGCCCGCCGGCCAGCCGGACCCGGAGCCGATCGTCGCCGCGCCGCCGCCCGCCGCGCCCGAGCCGGAGCCGACCATCGCCGCGCCGGAGCCGCGGCGTCCGGAGGTGCCCGCCGCGGCGGAGACGCTGTTCGCCGGCCGCACCCCGGAGGTGGTGGACCCGGACGCCACGCGGGTGGAGGGGATCGCCGTCCCCGAGTTCCCCTTCGGCCGGTTCGAGCTGGTGGTGGAAGAGGTGGACGGTACGGAGCGCGAGCGCTTTCCCATCATCCAGCCGCAGGCGACGGTGGGGCGGCAGACGGACAACGCCGAGCTGCGCAGCGACATCCAGGTCACCGGTTTCGACACCGTGAGCCGCCGGCAGCTGGCGCTGGCGTGGGCGGAGCGCGACGGCCGCCCGGGCTTCACGGTGTACAACCTGGGATTGAACGCCATCCACGTCGGAGACCGCGAGGTCAGCGGCGCCAACGCGGGCAAGGGCGTGCTGGACCTGGCCTCCGCCAGCGACCACTCCACCTGGGTGCCCCCCGGCGAGCCGATCCGCATCGGCGGCCATGGACCCGTCGTGCGCATCCACGACCGGAAGGCGGGAGGGAGCGCAGGGGAGCAGGAAGGCGGCGTGGAGCTGCACGTGGAGCCGCCGGTGGACCCGGACGCCACGCGATTCGGGTGAAGAGTGCGTGAGTGCGTGAGTGCGTGAGTGCGTTAGTGCGTGAGTGCGTTAGTGCGTGAGTGCGTTAGTGCGTGAGTGCGTTAGTGGTGGTTTGGGGTGTCGATGGAGGCGCGGAGGCCGGCGAGCATTCGTCCGATCTCGATGCAGAGGGAGTGGAGTGAATCATGGTCGTGCTCCTGTACGTAGCCCAGCTCCCGGGCCAGGTAGAGCTGACTGCGCACCTCCGACACGGAACCGCGTGCGATCGAGAGGAATTGCCGCATTTCGCTGCGGCTGTACCGGCCGAACCCTTCGGCGATATTGGACATCACCGAAACGGCAGCGCGGCGGATCTGGTCGCGCAGGCCGTAGTCACGAACGAAGGCACCATGGCTGGTGACACGGTAGACGGCGACGGAGAGGTCGCGGGACTTCTGCCATACGGTGAGGTCCTCGAACCGCTTGACTCGCATACGAGTGGGATCATGGGTTGGGGGGCGCGGAGCGATTCGCCATCAAAGTAATCGGCGTGAACAACTAACGCACTAACGCACTAACGCAC
>DASTNU010000252.1:0-2080 GCA_035720605.1 Longimicrobium sp.
TCTGCGACCAGCGTCGGGTGGACCGGCTCCGCGGCGTCCCTGTACCCGGTCGCCGGGAAGCCGTTCGCCACGCCGGGGGCCCGCCGCGCGAGCCCTGCCGGATGGCGGACAGGTAGGGTGGGTGGCGAGAACCCGGCGTGAGATTGGCGCCGGCGCTCATCCACCCTGATTGTCATCGAAAGAGCCCGCCATCGCGGCGGGCTCCCGGGTCACGCGCTGCGCGTCTCCGTTTCAGCGGCGGATGCGCTGGCCGAAGCAGCTGCACACGCCGCCTGCGCCGCCACGGTACGAGCGCCTCCCGCGGCGCACGCGGGCGCGGCGTGCTCGTGCAAGAAAGTTCGTATTTCGGCTTCGGAGGATCCCGGAATCGGGGGCCACGACTGCGGCGGCCCAGGGTAGCAGAGTTTTCTGGCGGAAAACTCCTTCCGCACGTACTGTATCCGCAGGTGGCCAGTGCTGGTAGCGGTCTTTCCTCCCGCGCATTCCACCCAAACCACCTGCACGTTCCAGGAGACGAGGCGCACTCGGCCAGTCTCGTGTCCGTTCTCGCAAACCCGACGCAGCGGTGCTTTTCTACCGTCATGAGTGAATTCGACCTCCAGGAGTTCCGGCGAGAGGTTCCGGTCGGATCCCGCATCCGCATTCTGTCCAAGGCCGGGCGCGAGCATACTGGCAAGCTCGTCGACGTTTCCGCCGACAGGCTCCGGCTGGAACGGGAGGATGGCAGCCCGATCGTCATCCCGTTCAACTGGCTTCTCGACTGGGTTCTGCTCGTCCGCGAGGGGAACGGCTCCACGGGAGCTTCCGCGACACCTGCACCAAAACCGCCGCCGCGCCGCCGCCGGCCCGCCGGGCCCGCGCGAGCGTTCGCGGGCTTTCGGCGCCTGCGTTTCCAGGCCGAGGCCGCTCCTGACGGACCGGCCGTGCCCAGGCCCGAGGTGGCGGAGCGAAAAGAGTCGGCGCGCGGGAGCGAGGTCGATGGAATCGCCAGCCAGTTCACCGGGGCCGCGGCGGACCTGCTTCGCGCGTTCCCTCCGGACTTCACCATGCCGGAAGGACTGGCCTACGCACGCAAGGTTCCGGTCTCCCGGGCGCTCTCCGACCTGAAGAACAAGTGGGAGTTTGCACAGCGAGCCCATGAGCCGTACCGGCTGAAGGACCGGATCGCCGACCTCCAGCGGCTCGAGATGGAGAACGCCGACCTGGGCACGTTCGCGTACGACCTGGGATGCTTTCACCTGGAGCTCGCCCAGTACGCGGAGGCGGCCGTCGCCTTTACCCGGGTACCCAGGCAGGGTCCTTACGCCCAGGCGTGCCACAATCTCGCGATCGCGGCACTGCGCCTCGACCGCAAGCAGCTCGCCTGGGCCGGACTGCAGCAGTTCTTCTCGCTCAAGGTTCCCGCCGATCACCTCGAGGCCTGGCGCACGTGGACCTGGCTGGCGGTGGAGACGGGGATGCTCGGCCGCGCCGCGGCTCTGCTGGTGTCACAGCTGGACCGCGCAAAGCCCGAAGCGCACCCGATCGTCCTGGACAGCGGAATTCATCTGCTGGCGGGTGGGAGCAGGTCCAGCCAGGCGAACCAGCTCGCGGCTCTGCGGAGGGATCCCGCCAGGGTGCACGAGGAGCTGCGTGCCGCGCTGGCGGTGCTCCTGCACGCGAATGCCGCTTTTACCGATGCCACCGCTGCCGACGTTCTCCGAGGGCCTTCTACACCTCCGCCCCCCAGGCACGTGCTGACCGAGCCAGCGCGCCCGGCCGGCAGCACGCCGGCCGCGGCGCGAACGCCCGCGCCCGCGCCCGCGCCGGCGACGCCGTCGAAGTCACGCAGGACGCCGCTGCTGCAAAAGGCGGCCGACGCCGAAATGCAGAAGGACTTCGACGAGGCGGAGCGCCTGTACCGCAAGGCCGTTCGTACGCGCGACGGCAACTGGGAGGCCGCCGCGAAGAACCTGGCCATGCTCCTCCAGCGCCTGAAGCGGCACGAGGACGGGATCAAGCTGCTGGAAGCGGAGATGCCCCGGTTCACCAACCCACGGCCGGCCAAGCAGATCCTGCGGCACCTGTACGCCGGCATCGG
>DASTNU010000253.1:0-5579 GCA_035720605.1 Longimicrobium sp.
CCCGCCGCCTGCGCGGCGAAGACCGAGGCCAGGGCCAGGTACAGCGTGGTGCCGTCCAGGTTGAACGAGTAGCCGGTGGGCATCACGAAGGCCACGATGCGCCGCGGCACCCCCAGCGCCTCCATGGCCTGCATGGCCCGCGGCAGCGCCGCCTCGGAGCTGGTGGTGGAGAAGGCGATGAGCGCGGGGTCCTTGACGGCCCGCCCGAAGCGCCGGAGCGGCACCCGGGCCATCAGCGCCACGGGAAGCAGCACGACGAGGCCGAACACCACCAGCGCGCCGTACAGGGTCAGGATCAGCTTCCCCAGGTTCAGCAGGATCCCCAGCCCGCTGTGCCCCACCGTCACCGCGATGGCCGCACCCACGCCGATGGGGGCGAACTTCATCACGATCCCGGTGAGCTTGAACATCACCTCCGCCAGCCCCTCCAGCACCCCCAGCACCAGCCGCTTGGGCTCGCCGCGCACCTGGCTGAGCGCCACCGCGAAGAGGATGGACCAGAACACGATCTGCAGCACCGTGTTGTCCGCCATCGCCCCCACGATGCTCTCGGGCACCACGTGCTCCAGGAACCCGCCGATGGTCAGCGCCCCCGCCGCCTCGCCCATCTGCTGCGCCTGGCCGGCCTCCGTGGGCAGCACCACGCCCACGCCGGGCCGGGTGATGTTCACGGCGGCCAGGCCGATGAACAGCGCCAGGGTGGTGACGATCTCGAAGTAGATGATGGACTTGAGCGCCAGCCGCCCCACCCGCTTCATGTCGTCGCCGTGCCCCGCGATGCCGATCACCAGGGTGGCGAAGATGATGGGCGCGATGACCGACTTGATCATCCGCAGGAAGATCGCGGAGAGCGGCTTGAGGTTCTGCGAGAGGTCCGGGAACAGCCAGCCCACCAGCGTGCCCACGACCATCGCGAGCAGGATGGCCTGGGTAAGAGACGGGCGCTTGAGTCTCGCCATCGGGAGCGGAACGGGAACAGGGAAGAAAACGCGGCGCCGCCCGGGGATGCGGTCTCCCGACCGCCGCGTCCGGAAAGGCGGCGTGAAGGGGGGTCGGCCGGGCGGCCGCGGCATGGGCACGAAAGCCGCGAAAGATGCGGCTTCGCGCGGCTTACGTCAACCTGCGCGGGGCTCCCGCCGGCCTCTTGCGGAACGCCGCTGTCCCACCGCGGACCGGCTGTAGCGTATCGCGACGCGCCGCCGTCCCGCACCTCTCCGCGCGTACCGGCGCATGCGCTTGCGGCGCAACGTCTTGGCGGCGCTCCGCGGCATCCGGCAGAGTGCTTGCGGCGAATCCGGCCACTCGCGATGATTCACCCGGGCGGGCCGCCGCAGGGCAGGCACGCATCCTTCGCACACCCAGGGAGGCGCAGATGATTCGAAAGCTGGTGATGGTGGCGGCGCTGGCCGGCGCGGCCGCGTGCAACAGCGACGACGAGGAGCGGTTCGAGGCGACGCTCACCGGCTCCGGCGAGGTACCGCCGGTGTCTACGACCTCGACGGGGAGCGCGTTCTTCACGGTGAACGACGACAACCTGGAATTCAACGTGGGCGCGCAGAACATCACCGGCGCCATCGCGGCGCACATTCACAGCGGCGCGCCGGGGGTGAACGGGCCGCCGCTGGTGTTCCTGTTCCAGGCGGCGCCTCCGGGGGTGAGCGTGACCGCGGGGTCGCTGAACTCCGGCACGGTGGACCAGACGGACATGATCGCCGGCACGGGCGTGAGCTACGACTCGATGGTCGCGCTCATCCGCAACGGCAACGCGTACGTCAACATCCACACCGTCGCGCGCCCGGCCGGCGAGGTGCGCGGCCAGATCGTCCGCCCCTGACCCCGGAAAGGAAAGGCAGGTCGCGCGAAGGACGTCTGAGGAAAAAGAGAGGGCGCGGAGGGATCTCGAGGTCCCTCCGCACCCTCTCTTTTCTTCCCGCGTCCTCCGCGTGAGCCCCTTCTGTTCGGCCTCATATCAGAGAAAAGAAAGAACCTCACGCAGAGTCAGCAGAGTGAGCAGAGCTGGGTTGTGCAAGGGACGACTCTGCTTCCTCTGCTGCCTCTGCGTGAGACATTCTTTTTCAGAACTGGGGATCAGTTCACGCTGGGGACGGGCTCCGCGTCGCGGGCGGCGGCGCGGGCGGGGACGGTGACGAGGTCCGCCAGCCGCACGTCGCGCGCGGCGCCGCCGGTGAGCGCGGCCACCTGCAGCCCGTCGAAGGTCACCGCCGCCACCAGCAGGGCGCCCGCGTCCAGCAGCCGGCGCTCGGCGGCGCCGTGGAACGCCGCCACCTTGAAGCGCCCGCCCGCCAGGTACACGCCCGCGGCCGGCAGCGTCCCCCGTGCGCGCACGGGCGCGTGGACGCGGTCCTCGTAGTGCGAGTCGAACTCGTCCTTCTCCCTGGGCGGCATCCTGACCCGGCGTCCGGCGTGGAAAGCGGCCGCGCGCGGCCGAAACGTACGGCGCGAGGCGTTCGGGCGTGTGGTACGCCCCAGCGGCCGGATCGTGCCGCGTCAGGCGCCCCGCATCCACGCGGAACGCCCCGCCGGACGATGCGGCGAGGCGCCCCGGCGATCCGTGCGGCTGGCGGTCAGGAGCCGGTCGTCATCGCCCGCTGCTGGCGGGAGCCGATGCGGGCCCCGGTAGCGGCGGCGGCCATCTGCAGGATGAGGGCGCCGGCGTAGAAGGCGGGGGTGCCGTCGTTCCAGGTGGTGGCGTCCAGCGCCTCGCCGAACGCCACGTTCACCACGAACCACACCAGCAGCGACACCACGCCGATGGCCACGCCGTGCAGGATGGGCGCGAGGCCCACCCGCGCCCCGGTCACCAGCCCGCCCGCGAAGAACCCCGCCGCCAGCGCGAACACGCCCCACAGGCCGATGGCGGACTCGTCCGGGTCGGCGAAGCCCGCCGCCGCCAGCACCAGGCCGAAGAGCGAGACCACGGCCACGGCCACCAGCCAGCCGAACAGCACCCACGAGGGGCGGACGTTCTGCAGGTGCTCGGTGTGCATCACCCCTCCACGAACGCGTGGGGATCGTCCGGCTCGCCGGCCGTGGCGGGTGCCAGCAGCGCGGCGGCGAAGTCGAGCTGGCACGGCTGGAACGACCTGCGGTGGTGCGGCGTGGGGCCCAGGCGGTCCAGCGCCTCCAGGTGCTCGGGCGTGCCGTACCCCATGTTGCGGTCCCAGCCGTACTCCGGGTAGCGCGCGGCCAGGCGCCCCATCAGCCGGTCGCGCGTCACCTTGGCGACGATGGAGGCGGCGGAGATGCAATGCACGCACCCGTCTCCCCCCACGATGGCGGTGTGCGTCTCCGTCCCCAGCTCCGGCACGGCGAGCCCGTCCACCAGCAGGTGGTCCACGCCGCCCAGGCGGTGGATGGCGCGCTGCATGGCCAGCGCGGTGGCGCGGCGGATGTTGATGCGGTCGATCTCCCGCGCCGAGGCCGCGCCCACTCCCCACACCAGCGCCGTCTGCACGATCTTCTGGTACAGGTCCAGCCGCCGGTCTGCGCTCAGCCGCTTGCTGTCGTCCACCCCGTCGATCCACGTCTCCCGCGGCAGGATGACCGCCGCGGCCACCACCGGCCCCGCCAGCGGCCCGCGCCCCACCTCGTCCACCCCCGCCACGCGCGCCAGCCCGCGGTCCCAGAACCCCCACTCCAGCGCCAGCAGCTTGCGCAGCCGCTGCGGCGACGGCTTGCGCCTGCGCCTGGGACCTTTCGGCTTGGCTTTCGCGGACGGCATCCTGGCGGAGGGTGCGGGAGTGCGGAGTACGTGAGTGCGTGGGTGGACCGGGGCTGATGGAGAGGATAAAACAATCCGCCGCAACGCACAACGGACCCTCCGCCGGACCCGGCGATCCACCGAACAGAACGTTTTCCAGCCGGATGGGGACGGCGCCGCCTCACGGGGGGGTCGACGGAGTGGACGGGACTTCTTCCCGCGGCCGCGTTGCGCCGGGGATCCATTCGTACCCGCCCCGTGTCCCCTGTTCTTCGCCGCGCCCGGGGGTGAGATTGCAGCGCCGTAGCGCGATCCTTCGACGCCCAGCGACCGATGCCCGTGGAGCCGCCCCCGGAATCTCCCACTCCGCCCGATCACCCGCCCGCGCCGCCCGTCTGGATGGGGCTGCTGGCCAGCCTCTTCGTGCTCGTGGCGCTGGCCGCGCTGGTCGTCGTCCCCCTGCTGGTGCAGCGGCGCGTGGACGCGGTGCGGGCGCGCGTGGAAGAGCACGCCGACCCCGCGCGCATCCTGGCCAACAGCCTGCGCTACGAGCTGTCGCGCGAGGCCTCGATGCTCTTCATGGGGTCCATCACCGGATCGAACGAACCGCTGGAGTTCTATCGCGAACACCGCGGGAACGAGGAGACGCAGCTGGCGCAGCTGGAGCGGCACGCCGAGGCGCTGGACGGCGAGGCGCTGAAGGAGTTCGTGCGCTTTCGCACCCTGGCGGAGCACTGGCACACCCGCGTTCCCGTGGATACGACGCCGCGCGACTCCGCCGTCATCGTCGCCATGCTGTCGGGGGCGCGGCCGGCGCAGCCGTTCGCCGACACCGTGCTCAACGCGGCCATGCGGCTGGACCGGGCGCTGGAGGCCGAGGCCAGGGAGGGGCGCGAGGACATACGCCGCATCGAGCGCGCCGGGGTGAGGGTCACGCTGGGGCTGGGCGTGCTGGCGCTGCTGGCCGCCCTGGCGGTGGCCTGGCTCTCGTGGCGGGTGCGCCAGCTGGCCCGGGTGGCCACGGAGCGGGGGCGGGAGGCGGAGCGCGCGCTGGCGGAGACGGCGCGGGTCACCGAGGCGCGTGCCCGGCTGCTGCGCGGCGTGAGCCACGACGTCAAGAACCCGCTGGGCGCCGCACGCGGCTATACCGAGCTGCTGGAGATGGGCCTCAAGGGCCCGCTCAACGTGGAGCAGACGCGCTACGTGCAGGGGATCCGCCGCTCCATCGACGGCGCGCTGGCCATCCTGGCGGACCTGCTGGACCTGGCCCGCGCCGACAGCGGCGGGCTGAGCATGGAGCGGGTGGCCGCCGACCTGTCGCGCGTGGCCTCCGAGGCGGCCGAGGACCACCGCCCCGCGGCCGCGTCGGCGGGGCACGCCATCGAGTGCAGCATGACGGGGCCCGTGCGAGCGTACACGGACCCGGGGCGCGTGCGGCAGGTGCTGGGAAACCTGCTCTCCAACGCCATCAAGTACACGCCCGCGCCCGGCCGCATCGTCGTGCGGGCGGAGCGGGTGCACGAAGACGCCGCGCACCCGGGCGACTGGGCCGTGGTGCGGGTGACGGACACGGGCCCGGGAATCCCGCCGGCCATGCGCGAATCCGTCTTCGACGAGTTCAGCCGGCTGCACGACGGCACGGGAATCCAGGGCCACGGCCTGGGGCTGGCGATCAGCCGCCGCGTGGCGCGCCTGCTGGGCGGCGACCTGGACGTCACGGGCGCGCCCGGCGAGGGCGCCACCTTCACGGTCCACCTCCCCGCCCTGGTAAAGCCCCCACCCCCAACCCCTCCCCCTTCCGAGGGGGAGGGGAGCAAGACGACCAGTCTCCCCCTCTCCGCGCCGGAGATGATGTCGG
>DASTNU010000254.1:0-2762 GCA_035720605.1 Longimicrobium sp.
TGAAGATCGAGATCGAGGGACGTGTAGACCTTGAGCCCCTGCTGGTCCGCGTCGGGCCCGAACCGCTCGCGCAGCTCTCGCCGCACCGCCGCCACGAAGTAGGGCGCGCGGCCGCGGGCCTCCGCCGGCGGCGCCAGCCCCAGCGGCTGCGCCCGCGCCTCCGCCGCCTCCGCCGCGTCGATCACCCCGGCGTCGGCCATCAGCGCCAGCACCAGGTTGCGGCGGTCCAGCACCGCGACGGGGTTGCGGCGCGGGTCGTAGTACGCGGGGGAGCGGGGGATGGCGGCCAGCGTGGCCGCCTCGGCGTCGGTAAGCCGCGTGGCGCTCTTGCCGAAGTACCCCTGCGCCGCCGCCTCCACCCCGTGCAGTCCGCCGCCCAGGTAGATCTGGTTCAGGTACATCTCCAGGATCTGGTCCTTGGAGAAGGCCCGCTCGATCTGCCGCGCCAGCACCATCTCCCACGCCTTGCGCTTGAGCGTCTTTTCCCGCTTGAGGTGCTGGGGAAAGACGTTGCGCGCCAGCTGCATGGTCACCGTGCTGAAGCCCTGGCTCCAGCTGAGCTCCTTGATGTCGCGCGCCAGCGCGCCGAAGAAGCGGCGGTAGTCGATGCCGTGGTGGCGGTAGAAGCGCTTGTCCTCCACCGCCAGGAAGGCGCCGGAGACGTTGGCTGGAATGCGCTCCAGCGGCACGACGATGCGCCGCTCGGGGGCAAGGTGCGCCACCAGGCGGCTGCGCGCGTCGAATACGCGGCTGGCCTGCGGGGGGGAGTAGTCGCGGAGCGCCGCGACGGAGGGGCAGCCGGCGCCGGAGCAGCGGGGCCACAGGTACGCCAGCGTCCCCAGGCCGACCAGCAGCCCCACGGCGCAGACGATCCCCGCCACGCGCAGCACCATCTGCCTGCGCGTGCGCGTGCGCGGGCCGGCCTTCCGGCCGCGGGACCGGGTGCTCTTGCGTGCCATCTCGCTCGGGGAAACGGGAGAGAGTGCTGCCGGTTCCAGCAGTCGGGAATCTCGATCAGTACCGACCGGTACGGAGCAGGTTCCGGATCGGTTTCGGATCTGCCCCACGCCACGCGGGCCATCACCCGGCCACGCGACAGTCGATCGTCGTAACTCGTTGGACCCTGAAGATAAAGCCGTTCTCCTCGCACGCACAGTGCGACGCACGGACACGCACCATCGGGCACGCCGGGGCCTCCCGTTTCGCAGCCGCCTCGATCACGAACGCCACGGCGCAATTGACGCTGGGCGTGAGAACGCCTATCCTGTGATTGATAGTGTTTCAGTCACCACCTGCCCTGGAGAAAATCCATGATCACGTCGCAAAAGGCGGTGAAGGCGCTGTTTGGTCTGGCAGTAACGGGAGCGCTGGTCTTTGGCGCAACGGAGGCGCGTGCGAGCGCGGGATCCCAGTGCACCTTCGACCCGCCGAGCGGGCAGATCGGATACTGCGCCGGCCAGGCGGCCTGCGACTTCAGGTGCCAGAACATCTACGGCCCCGGCATCTTCGGCGTGTGCGACGGCAACTGCTGCAGTTGCGCGGTCTGACCCTGCCCGAGCAGAGAAACGAGCCGCAGCCCCGTCGAGGGGTTGCGGCTCGTTCAGTTGTCCCGCATCCCGCGGGCTCAGCCCCGCAGGAGCCGGCCGCCGTCCACCACCAGCGTCTCGCCGGTGACGAAGTCCGCCTGCAGCAGGTAGCGCAGCGCGCGCACCACGTCCTCCGGCGAGCCGTTGCGCTTCAGTGGGGTGCGCTCCGCGAGCTGCCGGACCTCGTCCTCGCTCATGCTCTCGGGCGGCAGCACGGTGCCGGGGGCGATGGCGTTGACGCGCACCTCGGGCGCCAGCGAGCGGGCGGCCACGCGCGTTAGCTGGACGATTCCCGCCTTGGCGACGGAGTGCGCCGCGTAGGCGGCCCACGCCTGGATCCCCGCCAGGTCCGCCATGTTGACGACGACGCCTCGCCGCTCGCGCAGCGTGGGCGCCAGGTGGCGGATGAGGAAGAACGGCGCCCGCAGGTTCACCGCGATCGTGTGCTCCCACAGCGCCTCGTCCGTCTCCTCCAGCCGCTCGGGGGGAAAGACGGAGGCGCTGTTGACCAGCACGTCGATCCCGCCGAACGCCTCCACCGCCTCCTTCGCCAGCCGCCGCACCGCCTCCGCGTCCGCCAGGTCCGCCCCGATCGCGACCGCTTCCCCGCCCCGCGCGCGGATCTCCGCGACGAGTTCCTCTGCCGGCCCGGAGGAGGAGTTGTAGTGGATGACGAGCTGATAGCCGTCTTCCGCCAGCGCGGTGGCGATCGCGCGGCCGATGCGGACGCCGCCGCCGGTGACGAGGGCGATCACAGAAGGGAATAGGGAATAGGGAATAGGGAATAGCCTGCAAAACCCATCATGCGCGGCGCGGGCGGGTGGGGATGAGGCGGGCGCGGAGTGAGGTAAGCATCTTGCCCACTTCGGTGATCGACGCGAGGGTCGGGGGCGAGTTCCGGCTCGCGGAGGTAGCCCAGGCGAAGGGCGAGCAGAAGAAAGGTCTCGGTCTCGTTGAGGGACCCCTTTGCGATCGCGAGGAAGTTCGCGCAGTCGCGCCGGCTGGAGCGGGCGTTCCCTTCCGCGATGTTCGCGGGGATGGAGGCGGCCGCGCGGGTAACCTGCGCTGTGAGCCGGTATGCCTCATCCCGCGGGAAGCGGGTGGTGAGCCGGTATACCTGGACCGCGAGGTCCATCGCCTTGTGCCACACCACCAGATCCCGATGCGAATCCGCCA
>DASTNU010000255.1:0-3929 GCA_035720605.1 Longimicrobium sp.
CGGCGGCGCGGCTGCTCACCCCGCAGCAGCTCACCGGGCTCAACCGCAGCGCGCTGGACCTGATCCCCGGCGACGAGATGGGCGCGATGCTGAACCGCGTCCCCGGCCCCCTGCGCCAGATCGTGGAAGCGGAGAACCAGCTGCGCCGCATGGTGACGGACCCGGGCGCCAGCTTCGCGGAGATGGAGCGGGTGGCCGTGCTGGCGGGCGCCGTGGGGATGGGTCCGGGCAGCCGCGCGGTGCCTTCGGGCCGCTGGTCGCTGCACCCGGACGGGTACTACGTGCGCTACATCCCGCAGGGGTACAGCTACACGGTCACGCAGATCTGGGTGCCGCAGGGCAGCCCGGCCGTGGGCCGCGAGTACGACCCGGCGACGCACATCGCCGTCCCCGGCAACACCAGCCGCCAGCGCCTGGTGCAGTCCGGCCGCGCCCACCAGGACCACTGAGCCGCAGACACAGATCGACGGGCGGGCCGACATCTTCAGGTGCCGGCCCGCCGACCTTCCCCCTTCATCGTTCCACCACAATGACGCGCATCCTTCTCCTGGCCGCCGCGGTCCTGCTGTTCCGCGCGGTCCCGGCCCACGCACAGCCCGGCGACCGATGGGTGCGCGCGGGCGGCAGCGACAACTTCTCCACCTACGTCGACGTCACCCGCATCACCACGGGGGCGGACGGCATCGTCTCCGCCTGGACCCGGCGCGAGTACAACCAGATCCAGCGCCGCGAGTGGGCAACGTACGATGTCCAGATCAACCGGATGGAGTTCGACTGCAGGCGTTCGCTCACCCGGCTGCGGTACGCCGCCTACGAGCTCGCCGGCGAGATCGTCGAGACCACCACCTGGGCGCCGGGCGAGTCGGAGTGGGGCGAAGTGATCCCCGAGAGCGTGGGCGAGGCCGTTCTCACATTCATCTGCGAGTTTGTGAACGGACGCCGGTGACGCTGTTCCACGCACCCGCTACAGGTCCCGCCGCGCCGCCTTTCACCGCGCCGGGATCCATCCAGGACAGGCGCGGCCCGGACGACACCCGGACCACTGCGCCGAATCCGCAAAAAGAACGGGCCTCACGGGGGCCTCACGCAGAGTCAGCAGAGTGAGCAGAGTAGAGTTTTTCTCGTGCCGTTTCCTCTGCTCTCCCGGTTCGAAGCCGGATCGATGTGAGTGGGACGCATGGCGCGCCGGCCGACGAGGCACGAGCCGGCGTGGGCTGTCGGAAACGGTGGAGGGATGGAAGCGCGGCAGGGGGCCATCCGCATTTTTTTGAAAAGGGATGTGGATCGCCGGATGCTCTCCGCGGCGTACGGAAGCAAGGCGTCCACACAACCTGATGCGCGACCTGGTAACCCGTCTACCCGCTCCACGACCCGGCGAGCGGCGCGGCGGATCCAGCGATTGAATTTGCCCGCAGCAACGACGAAGCCGGCTCCCGCGCGGGAGCCGGCTTCGTCGTGCTCATCCTTCCATCCAGCCTACCGGCGGAGCAGCTCCCAGGCCGCGGTCGCGGCGAAGACGTCGGTTCCGTCGGGGCCCCAGAAGTCGTAGATCTGCGCGTTGGTGGTGCTGTCCTCGAAGATCCAGCTGGTCCCGTTCCAGCGGTAGATCACCCCGCCCTGGCCGCCCACGTACACGTTGCTCGCGGACGTGCCCCACACGCCGTAGAGGTTGTACGCAGTGGGCATCTGCGTCGCCGTCCAGGCGCCGCCATCAAAGTGCAGCAGCTTGCCGGCATCGCCCGTGACCCAGACGTCGCCGGGGCCGGTGCCCCACACGCCGAACAGGTTCACGCTCACCGGCACGCTCACCGCAGACCACGCGGTGCCGTCGAAGTGCAGCACGGTGCCGTTCTCTCCCACGGCGTACACGTCGGTGGCGGACGAGCCCCAGACGCGGCGCAGGTTCTCCGTCGTCCCGCTGCTCATGACCTGCCAGCTTCCCTGCTCCCCGCGCAGGATGGTGCCCCCGTCGCCCACGACGAACCAGTCGTCCGGCGCGGCGGCCCACACGCCCCACAGGTAGATGTTGGGCAGGATGTTGGTCCAGTCGTTCAGCGGCTGCGCGAAGACGGTGCCGCCGTCGTAGCGCTCCTGGCTCCACACCTGCCCGTCGTAGTGCATGATCCGGCCGCCGGGGCCGACCGTGTAGAGGTTGGAGCCGGAGGTGCCGTAGATGTCCAGCGCGCCGTGCCACCACACGGTGTCCACCTTGCTCCACTGCGTGCCGTCGTAGTGCACCACGCCCAGCCAGTTGGCCGCGTACACGTCCGTGGCGGAGGTGCCCCACACCGCCCAGTTCCCCTGGTCGGCCGGGGCGTTCATCAGGTGCCAGCGGTGGATGCCCTGGTCGACGACGAGCTCCGCCGATCCGCTCAGCGTGCCGCTGGTGGCGGTGATGGCGGCCGTCCCCTCCGCCACGCCGGTGGCCAGGCCGCTTGCGCCGACCGTGGCGATGCCCGTGGCGCCGCTGCTCCAGGTGATGGGCGCGGCGATCACGGCGCCGTGCAGGTCGGTGACGACGGCCGTGTACTGCTGCGTGCCGCCCGGCTCCACCGTCGCCGTCGCGGGGGTGACGGTGATGGCGGCGGGGATCCCGGTGTCGATGCGGAACTTGACCGGCAGGGTGCGGCCGTCCACCAGCGGGATGTACTCGGCCGTGTTCACGTTCTTCGCCGCGCTGCCGTTGGCGACGATGCGCACGTCCGCGTGCCCCAGCTCCAGCGCGCCGACGCTGACGCGGATGCGGTAGGTGGTCGCGCTGTCCAGGTCGAAGTCGCGGGTGTGCCAGTTCACCAGGTAGTGCGACTCGGAGCCCTTCACCACCACGTGCTCGCCGGCGGGGCCGGAGGTGGTGGTGTAGGTGGCGATGGTGGACGCGCAGCTGGTGCCGCCCAGCGCGCAGATCTCCACCACGGGCGAGAGGGCGGCGTCGAAGGTGCCGGTGGCGCCGGGGTTGGAGACCATCGGCGGAAGCCAGTGGAACCCGGGGTTGCCGCCGTGCGCGCCGTCGGAGATGGAGAGCCGCGGGTCGCCGGCGCCGGTGGGGGTGCCGGCGCCGTCGCACGCGGCCAGCGCGGCGAGGGCGGTGACCAGAATGCGATGGTGTGTCTTCATTGACTTTCTCCTGGGGTGTGACGCCCGCCGCGGGGTCGGCGGGAAGCGCGGCGCCAACCGGCGCCGGGGGACATCGGTGTCCGTGGATCCGGCAGGGGGCGGCGTATGGAATCCCGCAACCGGAAAAGCGATCGGACCGAGATCGCGGCTACGACGTCACGCCGTCCGCCATTCGCGGACAGGACGACGGCCGCGACTTGCGCGTGTTGAACGGGACCGGGTTTCTGGGGGCGACAGCGTGACATGGGGCGCTGGACGTTCTGATACAGACTGCTACTGCGCTATACTCTGGCGCCGCCGCGGGAGTTTCATCCGCGCCGCAAGATCCCGTTGCGAGCGGCACCCGCGCGCCGTGGCGAGGGAGGCGCGCCGGAAACCATCGTGTGGAGGGAGCTTTCCCCACTTGTGCCGCCGCGCGCCGGGTGGCAGGATTCAGCGCACCGGCCCGGCCTCCCCGTACCCACCGACACCCGTGGACAGACGCACCTTCATCGGCCATGGCGCGCAGGCGGCGCTGGCCTTCGGCATCCTGCCGCAGCTGGACGCGATGGGCATCCTGGGCCGCACCGGCGGCCAGCCGTCCGCGTTCGCGCGGCTGCGCGACCGCTACTTCGTGCGGGTGCTGCGCTTCAACCCCGTCACCGCCACCTACCTGGGCGGCGACGCCTACAGCCCGGAGCTGCGCGACATCAACGCCGAGCTGCGCGACTACCGCCCGGCGGCGCTGGCCACGGAGCGCGCCTTCTACCACGAGATCCGGGACGAGCACGCGCGCATCGACCCCGCCACCCTCTCGGCCGAGGAGGCCATCGACC
>DASTNU010000256.1:0-5345 GCA_035720605.1 Longimicrobium sp.
GACCTCCCCCGGCGGCTCCGGGAGAGGTGCGAGCCCGAGCGAGCGGAGGGGGCGTCACACGGACCCGGGACCCGTCCGCGGCGTCGTGGCGGACGGGGAGGAGATCCGGGCGCGGGTCGTCGTCGGGGCGGACGGGTTGCGGTCGATCGTCCTCCGCCGGCTGGGGCTGCTGGCCCGCCCGCCGCGGCTGCGCAAGCTGGCGCTGACCGCGCACGTCCGCGGCATGGGCGACATGGGTGGATGCGGGCGCGTGCAGGCGCGCGGCGCGGGGTGCGTTGGCGTGGCGGAGGTGGGCGGCGGCCTGGCGAACGTCACCGTCGTCGTCCCCGCGGCGCAGGCGCACGAGGTCGGGGGCGACGGGAACGCGTACTTCGACGCGGCGCTGCGGGAGTGCGGCTTCACCGGCGCGGAGCGGGTGGAGGACGTGCTGGCCACCGGCCCCTTCGACTGCCCCGTGCGCCGCGCCGTCGCCGACGGCGCGCTGCTGGTGGGCGACGCGGCGGGCTACTACGACCCGTTCACCGGACAGGGGATCTACCGCGCCCTCCGCGGCGCCGAGCTGGCGGCGGAGGCGATCGGCGCCGCGCTGCGCGCGGGCGACGCCTCCGCCGCCGCGCTGATGCCGTACGAGCGCGCCCGCCGCCGCGCCTTTGGCCCGGGCGAGCGCTTCCAGCGCGTGGTGGAGGCGTTCGTCTCGCGGCCCTGGCTGTACCGCGCCGTCGCCGGCCGCTTCGCGCGGCGGCCGGCGCTGGCGGACGCCGTGGTCCAGGTCACCGGCGACGTGCGGCCGGTGCGGTCGCTGCTGCGTCCCGGCTTCGTCGCCCAGCTCATCGCCTGATGCCCGGTCCCGTCCTCTACGACATCACCCGCCCGCTGTTCGCCGGGCACCCCGTCTGGCCGGGGGATGCGCCCTGCCGCATCGAGTGGACGGCGCGGCTGGGGCCCGGCGTGCCCTACAACCACTCCGAGCTGCGGATGAGCCCGCACACCGGCACCCACGCCGACGGCCCCTTCCACGTGCTGGCGGACGGGGTGATGATCGGCGCGGCGCCGCTGGACGCGTACCTGGGGCCCGCGCGGGTGGTGGACGCGGCCGGCCGCGCCTCGCTGGATGCCGCCTGGGCCGCCGGGGTGCTCGACGGCCGCGCGCCGGAGCGCCTGCTGGTGCACACCGGCGCGTGGACGGATCCCGCGGTCTTCCCCACGCGCTTCACCGCGCTGGACGGCGACGCGGCGCGGATGCTGGTGGATGCGGGGCTGCGCCTGTTCGGCACCGACGCGCCGTCGCCGGACCCGTTCCATTCGCCCGAGCTGGCGGCGCACCACGTGCTGCTGGGCGCGGGCGCCGGCATCCTGGAGAACCTGATGCTGGACGGCGTTCCCCCCGGCGAGTACGAGCTCGTCGCGCTCCCCCTGCGCCTGGTGGAGGCGGAGGCCTCGCCCGTGCGCGCCGTGCTGCGCGGGCTGGAGATGACGGCCGCGGTGCTGGGGACGTAGGGAGACGCGGCGGGGCTGCGTGTCTTTCTGGTGGATGGGAGCGCGCTGGTAGCGGCAGGGTTCCAGGACGGGCGAGTCTTTCCCCACGGCCCGCTGCGCGGGAGGCCCTCTCCCCCGCCCGGCCTTTTGCTCGTTCCTCGCAACGGCGGGCGACCCCTCCCCCAACTTCGGGGGAGGGGTTGGCAGGGCGAGTTCGGCGAGGGATGGATGGTGTGGCTCGCGGTTGCCGTTCTCCCCCTCTCCGCGAGGAACGAGCGGGGAGGGGGCCGGGGGGAGGGGCCCACGCGCGGCGTGCCGGATGCCCGCTTGCATGCAGAAAACCACAGCCATCGGACATGCTGCAAACCATCCTCGCCCCCAACCCGTCTCCCATGACGCTGGACGGCACCCGCACGTTCGTCGTGGGGCGGGAGCGCGCGGCGGTCATCGATCCGGGGCCGGACGACCCGGCGCACCTGGACGCCATCGTCGTCGCGCTGGGCGGGCGCGCGCCGGCCGCCATCCTGCTCACCCACACGCACGTGGACCACGCGGAGGCCGCGCGCCCGCTCGCCGCGCGGACGGGGGCGCCGGTGATGATGGCGGGGGGCGCGTTCGGCGGGGAGCGGATGGAGGAGCTGGTCTCGCGCTGGCTGATGGACGGCGAGCGGATCGAGACGGACGCGGGCGCGCTGGCCGCCGTCGCCACGCCGGGGCACGCGCCGGAGCACGCCTGCTTCCTGTGGGTCGACGGGCCGCCGGAGCACGACCGCGCGCTCTTTGCCGGCGACATGTTCATGGGCGTGGGCGACACCACGCTGGTCGCGCCGCCGGAGGGCGACCTGACGGCGTACCTGGCGTCGCTGGACCGGCTGGAGCGGCTGCGCCCCTCCGCCATCCACCCCGCCCACGGCCCGCCGATCGCCGACGGGATGGAGGCCATCCGCCGCTACCGCGCCCACCGCGCGGCGCGCATCGATCAGGTGGTGCGCGCGTTGCGGGAGGGACCCGCCGCGCCCGGCGAGCTGATCGGCCGCGTCTACGGCGCGGAGCTGCATCCCGGCCTGCGCCACGCCGCGGAGGGCTCGCTGCGGGCCATCCTGGCGCACCTCTCGTCCACCGGCCGCGTGGAGCACCGCGGCGATCGACATCACCTCAGCGAATCCTGATGCCGCCCATCGACAACAGATTGCTGGAGCAGGCGCTCGCGCGCATCCAGCCGCACGTCATCGACGCACACCTGCGCTACCTCGCGCACCCGCTGCTGGAAGGGCGCGCCCCCGGCACCCGCGGCGGCACGCTGGCCATGGAGTATATCCGCGGGCAGCTGCGGCGCCTGGGGCTGCAGCCGGCCGGCGGGTCGCACCTGCAGGAGGTGCCCATGGTGGGGCTCACGCCGCATCCCGCCCTCACCTTCCAGACGCCGCAGGGGGCGATGGAGCCGGCGTACGAGGAGGAGTACGTGCTGGAGGCGGGGGTGCCGCGGGAGCGGGTGGAGGTGGACGCGGAGCTCGTCTTCGCCGGGTACGGGATCGCGGCGCCGGAGTACCAATGGGACGACTTCAAGGACGCGGAGCTGCGCGGCAGGGTGCTGCTGGTGCGCGTCAACGACCCGGGGTCGGAGGGAACGCCGGGCTTCTTCGGCGGCAGGGCGCTGACCTACTACGGGCGCTGGACGTACAAGTTCGAGGAGGCGTCGCGGCGCGGGGCGGCCGGCGCGCTGCTCATCCACACCGACGAGTCCGCGGGGTACGGGTGGAACGTGGTGCGCACCTCGAACACGGGGACGCAGTACGGCCTGGCGGGCGATCCCGAGTTCCCGCTGCAGGTGCGCGGCTGGATCTCCGAATCGACGGCGCGCGGCCTGCTGGCCCGCGCGGGGCACGACTACGACGCGCTGGTCCGGGACTCCGAGACCCGCGGCTTTCGCCCGCTGAGCACGGGAATCCGCGTCCGCGCGTCCGTCCGGAGCGAGGTGGAGCCGGTGCGCACGGCCAACGTGGTGGGGCTGCTGCCGGGGAGCGATCCCGCGCGCGCGGCGGAGCCGGTGGTGATGACCTCGCACTACGACCACCTGGGGGTGCGCGAAGGGGCGGACGGCGAGCGGCGCATCCACCCCGGCGCGTACGACAACGCCAGCGGCGTCTCGCTGCTGCTGGCGCTGGCGGAGGCGGTGGCCGCGTCCGGCGTCCGCCCGCCGCGACCCCTGCTCTTCGTCTCCACGACGGCGGAGGAGTCGGGGCTGCTGGGGGCGGAGTGGTACGCACGCAACCCGCTCTTTCCGCTCGCCACCACGGCCGCGGCGCTGAACGTGGACGGCGCCAACCTGCAGGGGCGCACGACGGACATCACCCCCATCGGCGCGGACCGCTCCTCGCTGGGGGACGCGGTGCGCGAGGCGGCGCGCGCGGAGGGGATGGAGGTCCGCCCCGATCCGCACCCGGAGCAGGGGATCTTCTACCGCCAGGACCACTTTCCCCTGGCGCGCGCCGGCGTCCCCTCGCTGGCGATGGACCACGGCCTGACCTTCGCGGGACGGCCGGAGGGATGGGGCGAGCGGTGGTACGAGGAGTTCATCGCCCAACACTACCATCAGCCGTCGGATTCCTACGCCGAGGGATGGGACTACGCCGGCGCCGTGCAGCAGGGGCGGGTGATGCTGCGCACCGCGCTCGCCGTGGCGTACGGCGACGAATTGCCGGCGTGGACGCCGGGCGCGGGATTCGCGCGCAGACGGGCGGAGGGGTGAGGGCGGCGGACGTTCCGCCCATCCTCCCGGGAACATGCGTCTCTGGAAGTGGGTCTGAGGGTGGCGGGCCGCGGCACGCGGCGTGCGGCGGCCCGCCCGCTTTCCGCCCGGTCCCCGGGCGATTGTCCGGAGCCAGCCTGTGTCAGTCGTGACCCCACCGGTGGAGATGTCTTCCCATGCGGCCCTGGAGGCACTCGCCGACGGGTTCTGCATGACGGACGCTGCCTATCGCATCACCTACTGGAACGCCGCCGCGGAGCGCCTGTTCGGCGTGTCGCGGGCGGAGGCGCTGGGGCGCGACCTGTGGTCGGTGGTTCCCGCCGCCGCCGACCCGCAGCTGCGCGAGCGGCTGGTGCGCGTCGCCGAGCAGGGCGCCGTGCTGGGGCTGACCGTGCTCGCCGACCGCGAGCTGTTCGCGCGCCACCTGTCGGTGCACGCCACGCCGCTCAAGGGCGGCGGCATCGCGCTGCACTTTCGCGACGCCACCCGCGAGCAGCGGCTGGCGGACCAGTACGAGCAGCTGCTGGAATCCATCCGCGACGGCTTCATCGCCGCGGACCGCGAGGCGCGCATCGTCTACGTGAACCGCGCGGCCGAGGTGCTGGTCTCGCTGCGCCGCGACCGCGCCATCGGCACCGACCTGTGGGGGCTGCTGCCGGACGAGCCCGCGTACCTGCGCGAGGCGGTGCGCGCCACGCTGGGCGACCGCGAGCCCCGCACCCTCGCGGCGCTCTTTCCGCAGGGCCGGGTGTTCCGCGGGCGCTCCTTCGACGTATCCATCCACCCGCTGCCGGACGGCGGCGTGTCGCTGCTCTTCGAGGACGTGACCGAGCGGCTGGCCAAGGAGGTGGAGCTGGCGCGCCTGGCCGCCGAGGCGGAAGAGGCCAGCCGCGCCAAGAGCCGCTTCTTCGCCGCGGCAAGCCACGAGCTGCGCACCCCGCTGAACGCCATCGTGGGCTACACGCACCTGCTGGCCACGCAGACCTTCGGCGAGATTCCCACCGGCGCGGCGCGGGCCAGCGAGCGGGCCTCCGTGTGCGCGGAGCACCTGGCGCACCTGGTGGACGACGTGCTGCTGCTCACCACGGTGGAGGTGGACCGCCTTCCCGTCTTTCCCGCG
>DASTNU010000257.1:0-6782 GCA_035720605.1 Longimicrobium sp.
CAGCAGCGGCGCCCGGCGTCCCGGGATCAGCGCCGTGGAGACGACGACGTCGGACGCGGCGACGTGCTCCGCCAGCAGCTCCACCTGGCGCCGCTGCCGCTCCTCGTCCAGCGCCGCCGCGTATCCGCCCGACCCCTCCGCGCCCGCCGTGTCCAGCGCCAGTTCCACGAAGCGCGCCCCCAGCGACCGCGCCTCCTCCGCCGCGGCCGCGCGCACGTCGTACGCGCTGACGACGGCGCCCAGCCGCCGCGCCGTGGCGATCGCCTGCAGCCCCGCGACGCCGGCGCCCAGGACCAGCACCTTCGCGGGGCGGATGGTGCCGGCGGCGGTGGTGAGCAGGGGGAAGAACTTCGGCAGGGCATCGGCGGCGAGGAGGACGGCGCGGTAGCCGGCGACGGTCGCCATGGCGCTGAGCGCGTCCATCTTCTGCGCGCGGGTGGTGCGCGGGATCAGCTCCATCGCCAGCGCCGTGGCGCCGGTCTCCGCCAGCGCCAGCACCCCCTGCGGGTCGTCCAGAGGCCGCAGGAATCCCGCGACCACGCGCCCCGCCCCCAGCAGCGGCAGGTCGTCGCTCGCCGGCGCCTGCACGCGCGCGACGACGTCCGCGGCCCACGCGTCCACCCGCGAGCCGATGCGGGCGCCGGCGGCCTCGAACGCGGCGTCCGGGAAGTACGCCTGTGCGCCGGCGCCGGACTCGACGACGACCTCCATCCCGTCCTTCACCAGCTTTGCGACGACGTCGGGAACCAGCGCGACGCGCCGCTCTCCCGGCGCGGTTTCTCGGGGAACACCGATGGTCAGCGGCATGCGGATGGGCCGGAGCAGGGGTCGGGTTCGGGAAGGATCATCATACTTCTAACCGCCGGACGCCCTCCGCGCCAGAAAGAAATTTCCCGTCACCGCGTGGGAGATGCGCCGCGTGGCCCATCGCGGCCTCCGGCGGAGATTCGAAAAACACGCGCCCCCGGCCTCGCACGGGGCCGGGGGCGCATCGAGTGCCGGAGCGGACGCCGCAGCTCAGGAGCCGCCGGCGGCCCGAGCGTAGCGTTCGTTGACGTGGACCCAGTTCACCACGTTGAACCAGGCGTCCAGGTAGTCCGGGCGCTTGTTCTGGTAGTTCAGGTAGTACGCGTGCTCCCACACGTCGATGCCCAGCAGCGGCGTCTGACCCTGCATCAGCGGGCTGTCCTGGTTGGCCGTGTCGATCACCTGCAGCCTGCCCCCGCCGTCCAGCACCAGCCAGCTCCACCCGCTGCCGAAGCGCGCCTTCCCCGCGTCGATCAGCTTCTGCCGGCACGCGTCCCAGCTGCCGAACGCCGCGTCGATCGCCCCGGCGATCTCGCCGGTGGGCGCGCCGCCGCCGTTGGGATCCATCACCTGCCAGAACAGGCTGTGGTTGGCGTGGCCGCCGCCGTTGTTGCGCACGGCGGTCTTGATGTCCTCGGGCACCTCGTCAAAGCGGCGCATCAGCGCCTCGATGTCGTCGCCGGCGTTGAACTCGGGGTGCTTTTCCAGCGCCGCGTTCAGGTTGTCGACGTACGTCTTGTGATGCCGGTCGTGATGGATCTCCATGGTACGCGCGTCGATGTGCGGCTCCAGCGCGCTGAACGCGTACGGCAGATCCGGAAGCGTGAACGCCATCCTCCACCTCCCTCAGGGTTTACGGTACCGCCGCGGGGCGCCCTGTGCCCGCCGCCCCGCCGAACCACCGCCAATCTAGCCGACGCCATCTGTTTCGCTACCTGGGCAGCTGTTCCAGGTGGACGTTGCGTGCAGGATGGGTCGCGGCGACACGAGCGCCGGGCCCCAGGGTCCCGATCAGAGCAGGGTGCGACCATCACCCAGCCCCCTCTTGTCACGCAGCGCACCCTCCAGGGCATCAGCGGCTTCAGCCAGCGCCGCGACGGCCTGTTCCCGGCTGACGGACGGGAAGGAATGGAGAAAATCATCCACGCTGTCGCCGGCCGATAGATAGTCGATCAGGTTCTGCAGCGGCACGCGGGTACCCACAAACACAGGGATGCCGCCCAGGATTTCCGGATCGCTGTGGATTACTGAGGGAGTGCTGGTCATCTACATCTTCCGGCAGAGTCATCCAGGGCGTTTTTCCATCTGGCCTGGATGTTTGAAAGAGAGACTGCCGATCCGTCGTCACGCGGGAAAGGTGACCGTCGCCTGGCGGCAGTCGCCGCCGCAGTTGCGGCCGTTGGGGTAGATGCGCTCATACTCCACGCCGGGGAACTGCTGGGTGCGCACGCTGGCGGTCGTGGTGACGCGGATGGTCACCTGCTGGCCCTGGAAGCTCTCGAGGAAGACCGATGGGCAGTTCGCCGGCACCGCGCATTCGAACACCTGCGGCGCGATCCGCGCCTCGGACCACGCCTCTACGGTGAACGGGCCCGTGGGCGCCGCGGCGAACTCCACCGCCAGGCCGTCCTGGCAGGCGATCAGCGTGCAGGCCTGGGTGAACGGGTTGCAGCTGGCCAGCAGCAGGCCGGCGGTGGCGTGGATCAGGGCAGTGGAGCGCATGCGGTCCTTCGAAAGTGGGGGGATCGGATCGATAAGGCTTGCTCGCGAACAACGATCCTGTCCCCCGCCAGGTGACACGCCGGCCTGCTCCTAAGAAAGTCGCCGCGGTGAGAACCCGCCAATTGCCCACAATCACCGACTTTCTGGTGTGATGGGAGGCGGCACGCCGGCTACAGGCGCTGAAAAGATCGAAGCGGCTCATGCTCCTTGCGGATCCAAACGGGCAATCCCCCTGGTTGCGGACGCGCAGGTGCGTCAGACGCCGCACACGGTCAGGCCGCCGAGTCCGCGCAGGCGGACTTCGCGAAGTTGTAGCTGCGGTTTCAACCGCCCGACGCGGAGCCGGCGCGACGGCACGTTACCCAGTCCGCCTCGCAATCCGCTTCCTCCACATCCTCATTCGCCGATGTCCTCGTTCCACAGCGCGGGATGCGCGGCGATGAAGCGCTCCATCAGCGCGATGCAGGCGGGGTCCTGCAGCACCTGCACCTCCACGCCGCGCGAGCGGAGCAGCTCCTCCTCGCCCATGAAGGTGCGGTTCTCGCCGACGATCACCCGCGGGATGCCGTACAGCAGGATGGCCCCGGAGCACATGGCGCAGGGCGAGAGCGTCGTGTAGAGGGTGCATTCCCGGTACACGCGCGCCGGCTGGCGCCCCGCCCGCTCCAGCGCGTCCATCTCGCCGTGCAGCACCGCGCTGCCCTGCTGCACCCGCCGGTTGTGCCCGCGCCCCAGGATCACGCCGCCGTGCACGAGCACGCTGCCGATGGGGATGCCGCCCTCCCGCACCCCCTGCTCCGCCTCGTCGATGGCGGCGCGCATGAACTCGTCCATCGGATTGGCTCCCGTCGGGTTCAGGGCTTCGCGGGCGCGGCGGGCGCGGCGTCATCCGCATCGGCGCCGTCCGCATCGGCCGGGACCGTGCCGAAGTCGTGGCCCTGGATGGCGCACAGGTCCACGCGCAGCTCCTTCTCCGCCGGCTGGCGGGAGAGGACGGCCACCTTGCCCCACGGTCGCTGGTTCGCCTCCACCTCCGCGTCGGTGACGTGCAAACGGCCGCCGCACTCGTACTGGAGGATGAACAGCTCGTAGCGGCCGGGCTCGATCTCCGCCGGATCGCTCCAGCCGTCCCCCTCCGCCGGCGTCCGCACGAGGATGTTCGCCTCATGATCCTCGCCGCCGCCCTCACGCTGCACCCAGACGTCCACCCGCGCGTACCGGCCCGTGCGCGCATCCACCACGCGCAGCCGCACGGTCCCCACGCGCAGCCGGCGCTCCGCCTCCTCCTCCCGAGCCCGGGCCGCCGCGCGAATGCCCTGCGCCACCAGCGAGTCCCCCAGCGGCGACGCGGGGACGCGGTGCATCACGAAGCTGCCTTCAATCTGCGCGAAGAGGTCGTTCTGAATCCACCTGCCGCGAATGGAGTCGCCGCGGATGCGGCCCACCAGCGTGATGCCGCCGGTGGTCATCAGCGGCACCAGCCCCACCACCACCGAATCGCCCGCGAACACCTCCCCGGCCGCCTGCTTCCGGTAGTCCGCTGGCGCGACGGAACCATCGCCGGTGCCGTCATCCGCCTCCACGTCCTGCGCCAGGCGCTCGATGTGGAACCGGCCGTCCTCCAGGAGCGGCGTGTCCATCCCGCCGTCCTCCCGGATGGGCGGCAGCCGGTCGCTGAAGACGATCGTCCCCTCCAGCTCCGTCCACTCGTCGTCCAGCTGCTTCCGCGCCGCGGGGTCGAGCGCCATCCGCAGCGACCACTCGCCTTGCAGCCGGCAGCACCCGGGCGCGGTGGGGCGCAGCGCAAAGTGCACCGTGTCGATGCGCTCCGGCGACAGCTCCAGCATGGTGTCGGCGGCCAGGTAGCGGTGCACCTGCACGGTCACGCGCTGGCGCCCGCGCAGGTGCTCCGCCTCCATGCCGGCGACGTAGCACCCCGACTCGTCCGAAAACCCGGCCAGGTACTCCGCCAGGTACTCCCCGAAGGTGATGACGGCATCGTCGAGCGGCTCCCCCGTCGCCGCGTCCGTCACCACGCCGACGAGCTGGATGTCCGGATAGCCCGGATCGCGGCATTCGCGCATCCGCTCGTCCGGCGTCTGCGCGGCGGCGCACGCGCAGAACAGGCAGATGGCAGCCAGGGTGATGGCGGTGGATGGGATCAGGCGCATCGACGGGAGGACGTAGGACGTGAACGGAGATGGGATGACGGCTCGATCAATCCATCCACCGAAATCTCGTTCGAGATGACCGGCCGGCGGCTACTCGTGGAACTCCACCTCTGCCCGGGTGCGCACGCGCATCACCGCCTCCTGGCGAAAGCGGCGCTTGTACTCCTCGGCGATCTCGTCCAGGGCGGCATCCATCTGCGCGCTGGGGGGATGGTTGACCTCCACCACGAAGCTGGGCTCGCGCACCACCGCGCCGTTCGCGCCCAGCCACTGCCCCTCCCCGCGCAGCACCGTCAGCCCGGCGGGAAAGCGCGGCGTCACCACCTCCGCCAGGAACGCGGCCCACTCCTCCTCCGACACCGACCCACCGTCCGGGATGTCGCGGCCGAAGAAGAGCCGGTCGCTCACCCAGTCCACCGCCGGGTCATCGGGCCTCGCACCCGGCGCAACGGCGACCGCGGGCGCGCAGGCGGCCAGGACCAGCGGGACGAGGAGCGCGCGCAGGGCGATCAGTCGAGTCATGGTTCGCGCGGAGGGAAGGGCGGGTGTCAGCGTGGACGGGAGCTGAATGGAGAAGATGCCGATTCGTGGCGCCTCTCACCAGACTGGCGGCAGCGGGCCCGGGCGGCGCACCAGGCTCACTCGCCGTCCAGCCAGCGCGTGGCGTCATCCACCCGTGTAAAGACGCGCACCTGCATCCGCACGCGCAGGTCCGCCAGCGTGGAGAGCAGCCCCATCATCGCGTACGATCCCGGGCGGTGCGTCACGATGGCCCAGCGCATGTCCTGGAACCGCTCCCGCGACGCGCGCATGAAGGCCAGCATGTCCTCCACGTCCTGCACCGTGGCGGGCCGCTCCACCCCGCGATGGTCCGAGAGCACCTGGAAGTCCGGGCCGAACTCCGGCATCGCCAGCACGGACTTCAGGGCCTCGATCATCTCGTGCAGCGTGACGGTCCCCTCGACGGTGGAGTGCACCCGCCGCCGTTCCGCGTCGAAACTGAAGGTGATGGGCATCTTTCTCCTGCGAGCACCGCCGGTGCCTACCGCGGCCGGCCGACCACCTCGATCGCCTTCTCCAGCAGCTCGTCGCGCCCCGCGGCCACCCCCGCGCGCGTCCGCTCCACCGGAACCGTGGGGAGGATGCCGACGCCGTGGTGCCGCGAGCCGTCGTGCTTCAGCACCTGCATCCCCGTCCACGACACCGTGTAGTCTCCCGGCAGAAAGAACGGGTTCACGTTGCCGTTGGTCCCCGCCGTCGGCGCACCCACGATCTCGCCCAGGCGGTACGCCTCCACGATCCCCATCACCGACTCCGCGTAGCTGATCGCCCGCCCGTCGGTGATGAACACGCGCGGCGCCGCCAGGTACGGCGCGGCCGGGCGCAGCTCCCACCGTCCCGACCCGTCGAAGCGCAGCCCTTCGCGGTCCGGCCGCGTCACCACCGGCACCAGCCACTGCGCGCTGGTGGCCGGCTCCCGGATGAGGTGCGAGAAGAAGTCGAAGGGGTTGAAGCCGTCGGGATAGCCGCGCAGGTCGAAGACGAGCCCCGAGGCGCGCTCCAGGTCGGGAAGCGCGGCCTGGAACTGCTCGTTCGTCACCCGGTCCAGGTCCACGTACCAGATCCCGGGCCACACCTCCGCCACCGGCCCCGGCTTCGGCTCCACGAACGGCTCCCCCCGCCGCAGCGGCACGGTGGCCGTGTCGCCGCCGGGGTGCTCCACCGTCACCCACACCACCGAGTCGGCTCCCGCCAGCAGCAGGCCGTGCGTCAGGTAGTGCCGCCACCCCGCCGTCGCCGACGAGATCAGCTCCCCCCGCGCCCGCAGCAGCGAGTCGGCGGGCATGCCGTCCACGCGCAGCACCACGTCGCCGGCCCGCACGCCCTCCACCCCCGGCCCGGCGGCGGTCACCGTCGGCCGCCCCTCCACCGATTCCACCACCACCGGCGCCGCGCGCTGCGGACCTTCGCAGCCGTGCCCCACCCGCCCGTGCCCATCGTCCAGCGCGGCCACCATTCGCTGCAGCGTATACAGGAACTGGCACTCGCCGGGGTCGGCCGCGGCGGCGGCGAGGGCGCGCG
>DASTNU010000258.1:0-8459 GCA_035720605.1 Longimicrobium sp.
TATACGTCGCGCGGGCGGCGGCGCACGCGCGCGCCCGGGTGCGCGAGCTGACCGGCTTTGCGCGCGCTACGCCGGCGGGGAGCATCCACGTGGACCTGGCGTGGGTGACGGAAGACGAGCTGGCGCTCTTCGACATCCCCGGCTGGGAGCGCCCCGGCCGGCGCCGCTACATCGAGCACGGCGCCCGGCCCCGGGAATGGCTTCGGACGTCGTCCATCCGGTGGCGGATGATCGTGGGGGAAGCGGCGCCGGGCTCCTATCACGGCATCGTGGCGGAGGACCTGGATCAGATTCCGCCGGATGCGCGCTACGCGATGGTGTCGCTGCAGGCCGGCCCGTCGCGGCTGGCGCGGTTCGAATCGATGGAGCGGCTATGGGCGGGGGGGTGCACCGACGATGCGCTGCGGTACGTGGGGCGGCTGCCGGCGCTGCGCGAGCTGTGCACGTTCGACGACAGCCGCCTGTCGTCGCTGGAGCCCCTCGCGGGGCGGGCGGGGCTGGAGCTCGCGCACATCCACGCGGGCGACGAGCTGTCGGACGTGCGGCCGCTGGCGGAGATCCCCGCGCTGCGGCACCTGCGGCTGGACGCCCCCCGCATGCACGACCTTTCCGGGGCGGGCCGGTTCACGCAGCTCAACACCCTGAATCTGACTCCGGCGCCGGTGGTGGATTCGCTCGCGCCGCTGGCCGCGCTCACCAACCTGCGCCATCTCTCCGTGTGGATGGAGGAGGTGCGCGAGGGGGGACTGGCCCCGCTGGCGCGGCTGCAGGAGCTGCGGTCGCTGGGGGTGAGCCCCGACGCCTTCGACCTGGAGGAGTTCGCCCGGCTGGCGGTGGCGCTCCCGGGCACCGACGGTCCGCACCGCTCGCCTTTCCTTCCTCCCGACGACCCGGCGTACTACAGAATCAGGTGCAGGCACTGCGGCCGGCGCGACCTGCGGCTTCCGCTGGGCACGCCGCGGCGCGGGTTCTGCCCCGCCTGCAGCCCGGACGCCATCCGGCGCCACGTGGCCCGCTGGGAGATCCTGCTCTCCGCCGCGGCGGCTGGATGAGGCGGCACGTTCGCCCGCCGATGTTCTCACGCAATCGCAGTCGAACCCGGATCGATTCGGTGGATTCGTCCGCGGACGGTCTGTCCCGCGCCCGATCCGCGCCGACCACCGTTTTCTCACCCCTGCCGCTTGCCCTGCCGCCGGTGGACGGCTAGCCTGCTGCATCCCGTCCGTCCGGTCCCCCGCATCCCGCACCCGCCTGATGAGCATCCCGATCACCCGCCGTGACTTCGTACGCACCGGCGCCGCCGCCGGCGTGGCCGCCGCGCTCCCGGGACCGCTTTCCGGCGCGCCCGCCGTCATCCTGCGCGGCGACGCGCAGCCGGTGGTGATCGCCAGCGGCAACGGCAACCAGTTCCGCAACGGCGGCCCCATGGCGGCCGTGGAGACGGCGTTCACGCGGATGATGCAGGGCGCCGACGTGCTGGACGCCATCATCGCCGGCATCAACCTGAACGAGCTGGACCCCGGCGACAACAGCGTGGGCTACGGCGGCCTGCCCAACGCGGAGGGCGTGGTGACGCTGGACGCCTCGGTGATGCACGGGCCGACGAAGCGCGCCGGCGCCGTCGCGGCGCTGGAGGGCGTCCGCACGCCGTCGCTCGTCGCCAGGGCGGTGATGGACAACACCGACCATCACCTGCTGGTGGGGCAGGATGCGCAGCGCTTCGCGCGGCAGATGGGCTTCGCCATCGAGGACGACCTGAACACGCCCGAGTCGCGCCGGCTGTGGCTGGAGTGGAAGCGGCGCACGGACCCGTCGCGCTACCTGGACCCCGAGCAGCGGGCGCAGGCGGGGCGCGCCGCGGGGCTGCAGATGGTGGCGGAGGGGCTGATCGACCCGCTGCACTACTACGGCACCATCAACTGCAACGCCGTCAACGCGCGCGGCGACGTCTGCGGCGCCACGACGACCAGCGGGCTGGCGTGGAAGATCCCCGGCCGCGTGGGCGACTCGCCGATCCTGGGAGCGGGGCTGTACGTGGACAACGCGGTGGGCGCCGCGGGCAGCACCGGGCGCGGCGAGGCCAACCTGTACAACCTCACCTCGTACCTGATCGTGGAGAACCTGCGGCGGGGGATGAGCCCGAAGGACGCGGGGATGGAGGGGCTGCGCCGCATCGTGCAGAACACGGTGGAGCGCCGGCTTCTGAACAGCCGCGGCACGCCCAACTTCGGCATCCAGTTCTACGTGCTGAACGCCCGCGGCGAGCACGCCGGCGTCACGATGTACCCCGGCGGCACCTACGCCGTCTGCAGCGACAACGGACCGAGCAACGTGCCGCTGGAGCCGCTGCTGGAGGGGACCCCGCGGGATTGAACCGGGGGTGAACTGTCCACGCACGCCCTGGGGACCGCGCGCGAGATCTCCTGCGTCTCCGGGCGGGCGTACTCGCGAACGTGAGCCGCGAGTAGCAGGAGATGCATCTCTTGCCGGTGCCGCCGTTTTGCATGTGTACGGGTCCTGGCGGCGGGGAAAAGGCAGGTGCCCAACCATCTGGTAAAGAGGGCCGATCCATTCCCCGTATCGGGCGATATGGCAGGAGTTGAGCACGCGTTCGACCTGGCGGTGGCCCCCGGCCCCGGTGTCACAATCAGACCTCCCTCTTTCTCGATGGTGGAGCAGAATGAAGAAATCACTCTACGGATCATGCTGCCTCGGTTTCCTCCTCGCGTCGTGTGCATCTGCTGGAGAGGGCCTGGCACCGGCTCAGGGCGAAATAGACCGCTCTTTGGCTTCGGCCGTCTACTTCGATGTCGACCAGTCCCAGCTCCCAGCCCAGCATCGGGAAAAGGTCGTGCGAGCCGTTTTGCAGGTCGATGAGACGTTTCCGGCCGAGCCCTTCCTCGCACGATTGAAGGCAAAGTCCGATTGGACGTTCACCGAGCCCGCGGCCACCGGTGACGAACTGGTCCGCCGTGTTCGGGACAGGCAGGATGAGAACGACGCGACGGTACGTCCGCGTCTTTCGTTCTACACTCCGCCAGGCTGGGGAAAGGATACGTGCGGCGGGTGGAGTTTCGGTCCTTTCCGCCGAACGAGTTCCACAGGCTGCACGGACAACGCTGGAAATATCAAGATCAGCCTGGAACATATCTCCAACGATCCAACCGCCGTGGCTGAGTTCCTGGCACACGAATGGATGCATGCCGCAGACTATCGTCATGGTGACAACAACAACCAGCACACAGCTCAAAAGCGGAATTCAGTCCCCATCCATGTCGGGTGTCTCGTGCGCAGTTATCCGAACACGAGTCGCATGGATCTATGCGCTCTCTCCCTGAAAGACGCGCAGGAGCAGACGTCGCTCCCCTGAGAGAGTGTTCGGCCAGGGCTCGCGCGGACGATTGTCTTGCTGCGTGAAGGAGTCGCCGCGTGGCGACGCTGCTGCTGCGGCGCGAGCTGGCCCGAACGATGGGACCAGCGAAACACGGTAAATCGTATTCTTGTCCAACCGCGGGGCGTTCCCCATCTTTGCGGGACTCCACCCACGGCACCCGCCGCGCGCCCGATCCACGCCCGGCGCGGAGCTGCGCCGTGACACCCTCCGCCCGCCCTCAAAGGAGCGTGGGATTTGATGAGGAGCCTGCCCGTCCTGGCGCCGCCCCGGCGCTTCGGCCAGACCGCCCGACCCGACGCGTGGTGGGTACAGCCCGCGGTCACCTTCACCATCCTCACCAGCTTCGTCGTCTACGCCACCTGGGCCGCGCTGCAGAACGCGCACTACACCCACGGCCCGTACCTGTCGCCCCTCTACTCGCCGGAGCTGTTCGGCGCGTCGGAGCACGCGTGGCTCGGGCCCAGGCCGGGGTGGTGGCCGGGGTGGCTGCCGTTCAGCCCGGCGCTGCTCATCCTCCCGTTCCCCGGGCTCTTCCGCTTCACCTGCTACTACTACCGCGGCGCCTACTACAAGGCGTTCTGGGCCGATCCGCCCAGTTGCGCCGTGGGCGAGCCGCGCAAGGGCTACCTGGGCGAGCGCTACCTGCCGCTGGTGCTGCAGAACGCCCACCGCTTCTTCCTGTACATCGCGCTGATCTTCATCCTGATCCTGGCGTACGACGCCATCAAGGCCACGCAGTTCGAGGACGGCTTCGGCATCGGGGTGGGGACGCTGGTGCTCACGGCCAACACCATCCTGCTGGCCGGCTACACCTTCGGCTGCCACTCGCTGCGGCACCTGATCGGCGGGCGCAAGGACCAGCTGTCGAAGCACCCGGCCCAGCTGGCCTGCTACGAGGCGTGCGGCAAGCTGAACCGCAACCACATGCGGTTCGCCTGGGCCAGCCTGGTGAGCGTGGCCTTCGCCGACGTCTACGTCCGCCTGTGCTCCATGGGGATCTGGACGGACTGGAGGATCCTCTGATGGCGGGCTCCGAGACCATCGAGCACGACGTGCTGGTGATCGGCGCGGGCGGCGCGGGGCTGCGCGCGGCGATCGCGGCCGCCGCGGAGGGGGTGAGCGTGGGGCTCGTCTGCAAGTCGCTGCTGGGCAAGGCGCACACGGTGATGGCGGAGGGCGGCGCCGCGGCGGCCATGGCCAACGTAGACGAGCGCGACAGCTGGAAGGTGCACTTCGCGGATACGATGCGCGGAGGGCAGTACCTGAACAACTGGCGGATGGCGGAGCTGCACGCCCGCGAGGCGCCCGACCGCATCCGCGAGCTGGAGGCGTGGGGCGCGCTCTTCGACCGCACCCCGGACGGGCGCATCCTGCAGCGCAACTTCGGCGGGCACCGCTACCCCCGCCTGGCGCACGTGGGCGACCGCACGGGGCTGGAGATGATCCGCACCCTGCAGGACCACGGCATCCACCAGGGGATCGACGTGCACATGGAGTGCACCGTCGTCACGCTGCTCAAGGACGGCGACCGCATCAGCGGCGCGTTCGGCTACGAGCGCGAGCGGGGACGCTTCCGCCTCTTCAAGGCGAAGGCGGTGGTGCTGGCGACGGGGGGGATCGGCCGGGCGTACAGCATCACCAGCAACTCGTGGGAGTACACGGGCGACGGGCACGCGCTGGCGTACCAGGCGGGCGCGGCGCTGATGGACATGGAGTTCGTGCAGTTCCATCCCACGGGGATGGTGTGGCCGCCCAGCGTGCGCGGCATCCTGGTGACGGAGGGGGTGCGCGGCGAGGGCGGCGTGCTGCTGAACAGCCAGGGCCGCCGCTTCATGTTCGACGACATCCCCGACAACTACCGCGCGCAGACGGCGGACACGGCGGAAGAGGGGTGGCGCTACACCCAGGGCGACAAGGACGCCCGCCGCCCGCCGGAGCTGCTGACGCGCGACCACGTGGCGCGCTGCATCGTCCGCGAGGTGCGCGAGGGGCGCGGCTCGCCGCACGGGGGCGTGTACCTGGACATCGCCTGGATCAGGGAGAAGCTGAAGGGGAGCGAGGAGCACATCCGCAAGAAGCTGCCGAGCATGTACCACCAGTTCAAGCAGCTGGCGGACATCGACATCACGAAGGAGCCGATGGAGGTGGGCCCCACGACGCACTACGTGATGGGCGGCATTCGCGTGGACGGCGACACGCAGATGTCCACCGTCCCCGGCCTGTTCGCCGCCGGCGAGTGCGCGGCGGGGCTGCACGGCGCCAACCGGCTGGGCGGCAACTCGCTCAGCGACCTGCTCGTCTTCGGCAAGCGGGCGGGGGAGCACGCGGCCCGCTTCGCCCGCGAGAACGGGCCCAGCAACATCGACCTGGCGCAGGTGGACCGCGCGGCGGGGACGGCGCTGGCGCCCTTCAACCGCGACGGGGCGGGGGAGGGCGCGTACCAGGTGCAGCACGACCTGCAGGAGATGATGCAGGAGCTGGTGGGCATCGTGCGGCGCGAGGAGGAGATGGCGCGGGCGCTGGAGGGGCTGGAGCGGCTGAAGGCGCGCGCGGAGCAGGTGGGCGTCTCGGGGAACCGTGAGTACAACCCCGGCTGGCACACGGCGCTGGACCTGCCCAACCTGCTGACGGTGAGCGAGGCGGTGGCCCGCTGCGCGCTGGAGCGCAGGGAAAGCCGCGGCGGGCACTTTCGCGACGACTACCCGGAGAAGGACGCCGCCTACGGCACCTTCAACCTGGTGCTGCGCAGGGGCCCGGACGGCGAGATGCAGATGACGCGCGAGCCCATCCCCCCGCTGCCGCCGGAGCTGCAGCAGATCGTCGAGGAGAACAAATGAGCACCACTCCAACGCAGGCGGGAAAGGCGACGGCGGACGGGCTGGAGTCGGTGCGCGCGGGCGCGGTCGCGGCGGCCAAGAGCGACCGCACGGCGTCCTCGGCCCGGCGCAGCGCCACCTTCCGCGTCTGGCGCGGGGACGCGAGCGGCGGCGACTTTCGCGACTACACGACGGAGGTCAGCGAAGGGATGGTGGTGCTGGACGCCATCCACGCCATCCAGGCGGAGCAGGCCAACGACCTGGCCGTGCGCTGGAACTGCAAGGCGGGGAAGTGCGGCAGCTGCTCGGCGGAGGTGAACGGGATGCCGAAGCTGATGTGCATGACGCGCCTGAACGAGCTGGACCTGGACAGGCCGGTCACGGTGGAGCCGATGCGCAGCTTTCCGCCCATCCGCGACCTGGTGACGGACGTCAGCTGGAACTTCGAGGTCAAGAAGGCGCTCAAGCCCTTCAAGCCCCGTGCGCCGGACGCGCCGGACGGCACCTGGCGCATGGACCAGCGCGACGTGGACCGGGTGCAGGAGTTCCGCAAGTGCATCGAGTGCTTCCTGTGCCAGGACGTGTGCCACGTGCTGCGCGACCACCACAAGCACGCCGAGTTCATCGGCCCGCGCTTCTACGTGCACGTGGCGGCGCTGGAGATGCACCCGCTGGACGTGGAGGACCGCGTCACCGAGCTCAAGGACGCGCACGGCATCGGCTACTGCAACATCACCAAGTGCTGCACGAAGGTCTGCCCCGAGCACATCACCATCACCGACAACGCCATCATCCCCCTCAAGGAGCGGGTGGTGGACCGGCATTACGACCCGCTGCGCAGACTCGTCCAACTCGTCCGGGGGAGGAAGGCATGATCCGCGTGGTGCACCTGTTCGACGTGAAGCGCGGGGTGGTGGAGCGCGACTTCGTGGAGTGGCTGGACCAGGGGCTGGCCGCGGCGGCCAGGCGGTTCGGGTGCATCGAGCGCAGCACCTGGCTGCTGGCGGACGGCTTCGAGGGGAGCTACGTGAGCCCCCGCCCGGTGCACAACCGGCCGAAGTACGTGAACGAGGCGTACTGGCCGGACATGGAGGGCCCCCGCGCCTTCCGCGAGTGGCTGACGACGACGCCGGACGGGCGCGCCATGCACGACCGCTGGTTCAGCTGCGTGCAGAACCACACCGTGCTGCGCTACGTCCGCGGCTGGGAGCGCATCGACCCGGACGAGTAGGGGGTCTTCGATGGTTCGGCGCGCCGATCGTTCACACCACCGCAACACATCTTCACTCAGGCGCACATGCGTGCTCCCGGCCCCGCGATCCTGCTCGTGCTTGCCTGCTGCGCGACGGCTCCGCGCACCGCGCACCCTCCCACTGCGAGCCTGACCGTGGCGGGTGGGCCGGAGATCGGCATCGATCACCTGATCCTGGGCATCGGCGACCTGGAGCGCGGGATCGAGCAGTTCGAAGGTCTCACGGGCGTGCGCCCGGTGTTCGGCGGAGTGCATCCGGGGCGGGCGACGCAGAACGCGCTGGTCTCGCTCGGTGAGGGGCAGTACCTGGAGATCCTCGCACCGGATCCGCGGCAGACGGTCGATGCGCAGGTCCTGCAGGGTCTGCGCACGCTGGAGTCGCTCACGCCGGTCGGCTGGGCGGCGGCGGCGCAGGACCTGGAGGGGGTGCAGGCCCGGCTCACCGCGGCGGCGATCCAGACGACACCGATCCGCCCCGGCTCGCGGGCACTGCCCGACGGCACGCGCCTGGAGTGGAGCACCCTCGGTCTGGCCGCATCGCAGAGCGTCACGCTGCCGTTCTTCATCCGCTGGGCGGACATGAGCGTGCACCCGTCGCGCACCACGCCGGTCGGCTGCACGCTTGCCTCGCTGCGGCTGCAAGATCCGGCTCCCGAACGCGTGCGAGCAGTGCTCGGGTCGCTCCCGCGCGGCGTCGTGGTGGAGGCTGGGGCGGAGCCGGGGCTGTCGTTCATCCTCGACTGCCCAGCGGGGCGCGTGACGTTCGGGTGAGCGCTCCTCGCGCGATGCACGACCGCTGGTTCAGCTGCGTGCAGAACCACACCGTCCTGCGCTACGTCCGCGGCTGGGAGCGCATCGACCCGGACGAGTAGGGGAAGCTCGTTCGAAGAGATCTCGCCGCGGCGTTCGTGAGACCCGGCCGGCCCTCTCACAGGCGGTTGAACCCAGATCCTGCGTGGAAAAAGCGAGCACCGTCTGGAAGTAGTAGAATGTGAGT
>DASTNU010000259.1:0-3155 GCA_035720605.1 Longimicrobium sp.
CTTGCACGGCATCCCCGCCACCGCCTCTACCGTCGGCCGCACGCGCAGCAGGTGCTGAAAGAAGCCGGAGATCACCCCCCGGTCGAAGTCGCACGGATACGGGGTGCCGGTGGTGATGGTGGCCAGGCGCGGGTTCTTCAGGTCGAAGGTGATGGAGCCCGGCTTGGCGCCGCGATGGTTCATGTCGAACGCGATCCCGAACGACGCCAGCACCTTCTCGAAGGTGTCCAGCCCCGGCGGCAGCGGCACGTGGTGCGGGATCTGGCGGCCGATCTGGAAGAGCGTGTTGGGCCCCATCTTCTCGCCGATGGCGCGCAGCGAGGCCACGTACGCCGCCAGCGGATACCAGCTCTCGGGGTTCACCTCCTGGATCCCGTTCTCCTGCAGGATCTGCTCGCCGCGCTTGCGAAAGGGGCCCATGGCGGCCAGCATCGACAGGATGTTGCCGCCGCTGACCGTGGAGTCGGGCGCAAAACGGCTGGAGAGCACGGGTGCGGCTTCGGTGGCGGTGGCCATGGGACCTTGCGGTAGCGTGGAGGTTGGAGCGCAAGCCGCGGCCGGCAAGGTTCGGAACCCGCCAGCGGCAGTGATCTGATACAACTTGATGTCGCAGACTGTGCGGGTATATAACCACGCCGTACGCTCCCTGTCAAGGGGCGAGTGCCGATCTATCCGTGTACGGACCTGACGTTTACAGGTGCATTCGGTCCAGTGCGTCCCGGTACGGTCTGGCAGCGGAAGGAGACGTAAACGGAGTGGCCGGACCCCTGGGCGTGGGGTCCGGCCACTTCGCGTGGAAAGGAAAGGCGGGCGTCAGGCCACCTGCTCCAGCAGCACGGGCGAGATGCGGCCGGTGCGCGCCGGCACCCCCGAGGTGGCGCAGATGATGGCCACCAGCGTCTCGTCGCCGTAGTCCAGCCCCAGGTACCCGTCGCGTACGGCCACGCGCACCGGCCCGGAGCTGGGCCCGGACACCATCCCGAAGTCCGCGCAGGGTACGAAGCCCGCCCGGCGCAGGCGGTGCACCCAGCAGTCCACCGGCTCGTGGCGCTCGCAGCGGCTCTCCTCGGCGTTGGCCAGGATGTCCTCGATCTCGCGGGCAAAGAACATCTTCATCGTCCCCTTCTCGCTCTCCCCGATCTCCAGCCCGTCGATGAGCTGAAAGGTGAGGCCGAAGTGGTGCCACGACGCCGCGAAGCGGTCGGCCAGCGAGGCGCTGTCGTGGTTGCTGCTGGGCTCGCACAGCACCACGGCGTCCGGCTGCAGCGCGCGCAGGCGGTGGAAGAGCGCGTCGCGGGCGTTCTGCTGCGCCGCGGAGCGCACGTGGTGCACCGAGAACGCGCCCAGCGCCACCAGCGGCGTATTGAACGAGGCGAAGAAGCGCCAGTCGGCGTCGTCCAGCTCCTCCACCACCTTGTGCACGGGGTGGAACTCCAGCTCCATCCCCAGCGTCATCGCCGCCTCCGCCAGCGACTCGCCGGCCTCCAGCAGGCTGCCCGCGTCGGGCTCGATGGCGATCACGTTCAGCTTGCGGGGCAGCTGCCGGCGCGTGGCCAGCAGGTACAGCAGCCCCACCTCCTGCCGGCCGCTGCCGATCCCCACGTCCAGCAGGGTGATCTCGTCCTGGCCGCCGATGTAGCCCGCCAGCACCTCGTTGGCCAGCGGTCCGGCGAGCGCCACCGTGGGCAGGTGCTGCGCGAGCAGGTTGAACAGGGAGATCTGCGTCTTTTCGAACTGCTGCAGGTACAGGTTGATCTGTGCCGTGGTGTCCGACGCCAGCCGCCTGGAGAGGGCGGAGGCGAAGAGGTAGTACTGCAGGTCCTCGCCCCCCGCGTGGGGGTCCAGCTGCCGCTCCACCAGGTCCGCCAGCAGTCTGCGCGCATTGTCCGTGCGGCCGGCCAGGGTCTCGTCCACCACCGAAACGAGCGTTGCATACTTCCGTGTGTTCATGTCGCCGTCTCTCTGTCCGAGTGAGGTGAGGGGTTGTTGCGGATTGAGTCTGATTAAGACAGTGTTGGAGCACGTGCGGCTGCCGGCTGGCGCCGCGGGGCACGAAAATGGGTTGATGGAGATCCTACGGGAGAGGTAGTGAATGCCGCACCGATGGGGCCGCGACATCTAATCAGAACATAACTACTCCGTGCACGTCTGTAAAGAGTGTCGTCGCGTGAATTCCGCCTGGTGTCTGGCGGAAAGCCATGTAGCAGCTTGTTGCAGTTGACGGAAAAGACGGGAAAGCAGCCTGGAGCCTGGCGTTCTGACAGTCGTGTCGTCGCCGGGCACCCGCGCCCCGGGTCGCGGTGGATAACGCGAAGGGGTAATCGGAGCGGTACGGTCGGCGCGGCTGAGCCGCGCTCACCTCCTTCCCGCTGGTGAAGTTCGGTTATTTCCGGGTTGGGTGACCCATGTATGTCCCACCCCCCCTGCAGTCGCGGCGTCCACCGTCACCCCGGCTCCCCGCCGGCTCCGGCCTGAAAAGCTCGACGGGTAGAGAAGGAACAGAGTCAAACAGAGGAGATCGGCCTCTGTCTGACTCTGTTTTCTCCGTACCCTTTGGTCCTTCTTCGCTGATCGACAGATCAGTCGTCGTGGTCGGCCCACTTGAGGTATTCGAAGCCGGTGCGGCAGCGGCGGCACCAGTACTGGGCCACGGACAGCTGCCCGCCGAACGGGCTCACCAGCTCCGTGTCCGTCCCCTCGCAGAAGGGGCAGGGCGCGGCGGGGGGAAGCAGCTCCTCGTCAGCGGCGTGGACGGCGGGGCGCTCTGGCATCAGTCCATCAGCAGGGCGCGGTTCTTGTCGCCGCGGGCGCGGGCGGCGGTCGCCTCGTCCAGACTGCCGCCGGAGCGGCGCGCGGCCGCGTCCCATCCGTCCCACGCCAGCGGATGCGCGTACGTCCACGCCCCGCCGTCCGGCCGCGTGATCCCCAGCCCCTCCGCCAGCTCCGCATCCGCCAGCACCGGCCCGATCCGCGCCAGCAGCCGTGCGCGCAGCGTGGAGGGGTCCGCCGACACCAGCCCGTCGTCCACCAGGCGCCTGGCCGTCGGACCGGCATCATCCCCCAGCCACTGCAGCGCCTGGGGAAGGTAGCGCGCCAGCGAGGCGGCCAGCTCGTCGCGCACCTCGGGCGTGGCGGCCATGCGGCGCGTCCATCCG
>DASTNU010000260.1:0-2918 GCA_035720605.1 Longimicrobium sp.
GGCCCCGCGGCGGACGGCACGCGACCGCGACCGCGGAGCCGCTCCCCGCCCCCGCTGCGCCGAAGACGCGCGGCGGGCACAAGAAGCGCGAGACGTACGCGGAGACGGCGGCGCGCCGGCGGCGGGAGAAGGAGGTGGACCAGCTGAAGGCGGACCTGCGCGCGTTCGCCTCCGCGCGGCCCAGCGGGTGGAACCACGACGACTGGGTCGCCTTCCTGGCGCACCTGGCGGAGCGCGGCCACGACACCTCCAACGATTCGGACATCGGCGCGCGGCTGGAGCGGGAGCGGCTGTCCGTGGTGCTGGAGGGGATCAACGGGCTGGGGCCCAAGCGCGTGGACTCGCTGGTGAGCCGCTTCCACACGCTGTGGAGCATGCGGAACGCGCACCCCACCGAGATCGCCGCCGTCTCCGGGATGACGCGACCCCTGGCCGAGCGCGTGGCGCAGGAGCTGGCGGCGCGCTACCCCTGATTATGAATCATAGTATGAAAGACGAGCCCCCGCGGGCCTTGACCCGCGGGGGCTCTCGATCAGGCAAGCGACGGCCGGGTCAGCAGGGAACGTCGCCGCACATCGGTTCCATCTCCACGTCTACCAGGTGGGTGTCGGACGCGCTGAGGCCCGCCGAGGTCACGGTCACGCGCAGCTCGAACGACTGGGCGGCCTGGCCCACGTTGCGGGTGTACGAGCTGCCCGTCCCCACGTTGGTCCACGTGGTGGCGCCCTGCAGCCGGTACTGCCACTGGTAGGTGTACACGCCGTTGCCGCCGGAGGCGTTCGCCTGCCAGGTGCGCGAGCCCGCGAACAGGATCAGCGACGGCCCGGTGATGTTCGCGCCCACCGACGAGACCTCGCTGACGTCCACCAGGTGCGAGGCGTCCTGGCCGGTGAGGCCGCCCGAGGTCACGGTCACGCGCAGCTCGAAGTCCGGATCGGTCGTGGCGACGGTGCGGGAGTACGAGCTCCCCGACCCCACCACCGACCACGTGCCGCCCTGCACCCGGTACTCCCAGCTGTAGGTGTACGTCCCGTTGCCGCCGGCGGCGTTCGCCTGCCAGGTGTAGGTACCCGCCGCCGTGATCGACGTGGGCCCGGTGATGTTCGCGGTGGGCGCCGTGGGAGCGACGACGTCGACCAGGTGCGACGGATCGGACCCGGTAAGGCCCGCCGAAGTGACCGTCACGCGCAGCTCGAAGTCCGGGTCGGACAGGGCGACGGTGCGGGAGTACGAGCTTCCCGATCCCGCCGCCGACCACGCTCCGCCCTGCACCCGGTACTCCCAGGCGTAGGCGTACGTCCCGTCGCCCCCGGAGGCGTTCGCCTGCCAGGTGTACGTGCCCGCGCTGGAGATCGACGTGGGCCCGCTGATGCTGGCGGCGACCGGCGGGGGGCCCGAGAAGATGGAATAGAGCAGCCGGTTGGGCGAGCCGGTGCCGGCGCCGCTCACCACGCCCGTGGTGGCGTTGTTGATGATGGCGCTGGTGACGGTCGCCGGGGTCGCCGTGGGGTTCCCCTGCAGGTACAGCGCGGCCACGCCCGCCACGTGCGGCGAGGCCATGGAGGTGCCGCTGATGGTGTTGGTCTGCGTCGTGGCGATGCCGACGTTCGTGGCGACGCCGATGTTCGGCAGCGGGCACGTGGGGCAGCCGCCCCCGCCGCCGCCCCCGCCGCCCCCGCCGCCGGTGAACGGCGCCCACGCCGAAGTGATGTTCTCCCCCGGCGCGAAGATGTCCAGGCAGGTGCCCCAGTTGGAGAACGACGCCCGCGCGTCGCTGGTGGTGGTGGCGCCCACGGTGACGGCGCTGGGCGCCCGCGCCGGCGAGTAGCCGCAGGCGTCGGCGTTGGAGTTCCCCGCCGCCACCACCACGGTGACGCCCGCGTTGCTCAGGTTCGCGATGGCCGCGTCCAGCGACGCGTTGCCGGCGCCGCCCAGCGACATGTTGGCCACCGCCGGCTTGACGTGGTTGGCGGCCACCCAGTCCACCCCCGCGATCACCCCCGCCCAGCTGCCGCTGCCGTAGCAGTCCAGCACGCGCACCGAGATCAGCGACACGCTCTTGGCCACGCCGTAGGTGATGCCGCCCAGGGTGCCCGACACGTGCGTGCCGTGCCCGTTGCAGTCCTGCCCGTTGCCCCCGTACGTGTCGTAGCCCACGCTGGCGCGGCCGCCGAACTGGGTGTGGGCGGTGAGGATCCCCGTGTCGAGCACGTAGGCGCGCACTCCCGCGCCGGTGGGCGTGTAGGTGTAGGTGCCGTTCAGGGGGAGGTAGCGCTGGTCGATGCGGTCCAGCCCCCAGGTGGCGCCCGTCTGGGTGGTGGAGATGGACACGCGGGCGTCCTGCTCGATGTACGCCACGTTGGGGTTGTGGCGCAGCGCGGTCAGCTGGCCGTGGTTGAGGGTGGCCGCGAAGCCGGTGAGCGCCGTCGTGTAGACGAACCTGGGGCTCACCCCGGCGATGGCCGCCACCGAGCGGGGGTTGGCGTCCTTCTTCAGCACCACGATGTACGACCCTTCGATCGGGTCCTTCGCGGCGGCCAGCACCGGGGCCGCGTCGGGGGGCGTCGCGACCGGCGTCGGCTGGTCGGAGCACGCTGCAGCCGCCAGCACCGCCACCGCGAGCAATCTGGTAAACCGCATGGGCTTTCCTCCACTGAGGGGTGGTATTACGCGCGGCTCCCCCGCGCATGGGTTCTATCGGTGTCCAAAAAGGTGCGATTCGATTGAGAGCTGCCGCCCCGCGGAACCGCCACCCTTCGTGGAGCTTCGCGCAGGAGATGGCTGGTTGGATTGCTGCAGAAGGAGAATGGCAGGGGTCGATCAACAGGGTATCCAATAACGTCCTGAAACGCAAGCACCATCTCGCATCCCTGAAAAGCGCTCACGCAGAGCAGCGGAGGGGCGGAGAAGCAGAGGAC
>DASTNU010000261.1:0-3555 GCA_035720605.1 Longimicrobium sp.
CGCCACCGGGATCGCCCGCTTCTACACCGGGCGCGCGGGCGGGGCGGACAACCCGCTGCTGGAGACCGCGCTGGGGTCGCTGGCGGACAGCGTGGCGGCGGCGGGGCGGCAGCGGATGCACCAGTACACGCTGGGCGGCACGCTGAAGCTGATGCCGGACGAGCGGTGGACCCACACGCTGGTCGCGGGGATCGACGGCGACCGGCTGCAGGGGGTGCCGGGCGACCGCGGGGCGCTGCCGGGCTCCTTCGAGCCCACCCTCCCCGGCGCGGAAGGCGGCGCGGACCGCGCCACCCTGCGCCTGAGCAGCGTGGGGCGCGTGGTGGACGGCGCCCGCGCGGACCTTTCCGTGACGCTGGCGGCGGAGCATTCCGTGCTGCGCCAGCTGCTGCGGGAGGAGGTGCACCAGCTGCACGGGGGGCAGCCGCCGCGCACGGCGCCCGCGGAGCTGGAGACGTGGACGCACAGCACGGCGCTGGTGGCGCAGGGGAACGCGGCGCTGGACGACCGGCTGCACCTGACGGCGGGACTGCGGCTGGAGCGCAACGACGCGCTGGCGGGGATCAACCGCCACGCCCTGCTGCCGGTGCTGGGGGTGGCCTGGGTGATGGAGTCCGGCGACGCGACGGTCAAGCTGCGCGGCGCGTACGGGCGGGGGATGCGCCCCGTGGCCAACCCCGGGCGGGAGCAGGTGTGGAGGGGGATGCACAGCCACCTCTGGAGCCTGCGGCCGGAGGAGCAGTCGGGGGTGGAGGCGGGGTTCGACGTGGACTGGCGGGGCAGGCTCTCGCTGCAGGTGACCGCCTTCGACCAGCTGGCTTCGGGGCTCGTGCAGCGCGTCTCCCTGCCGGCGCAGACGGTGGGAGGGGTGCCCCAGCACACGCGGTACGTGCTGCAGAGCCTGGGGGAGATCACCAACCGCGGGTGGGAGGTGCAGGGGTCGGCGGAGCTGGGCGCGGTCTCGCTGGTGGGGGCGATGTCGTGGGTGGACAGCCGGGTGCGCCAGGTGGCCCCCGGCTACACCGGCGACCTGGAGCCGGGGGACCGGATGCTGGAAGTGCCCGCGCGCACGGCGGCGCTGACGGCGGAGTGGAGGACGCGGCGCGGGGTGTTCTCCATCACCGGCTACCGGGCGTTCGACTGGATCAACTACGACCGGCTGCAGCTGACCCGCGACCTGGCGGCGCGGGAGCGGGCGCCGGAGCTGACGGCGGGGTCGTGGCTGCGCAGCTACTGGCGCCGGTACCCCGGCGTCACGCGCCTGAACGCGACGGCCGCGCTGGACGTGCGCGACGGCCTGGTGCTGGTGCTCACCGGCGAGAACCTGCTGAACTACCAGCGCGGCGAGCCCGACAACCTCACCATCCTCCCCGGCCGCACCCTCACCCTCGGCTTCCGCGCGGAGTTCTGAGCCGCGGCGGATCAGGCCACTCGACGTGAGCCGCGCCGGCCCCGTCCCCGGCGGTTGAATTGAAACCGCGGCTGGCAGTTCACGAAGTCCGCCTCCGCGGACAATCGACCCTTCACCTCGGGCTCTCCGCTTCGAGCCGTTGAAGCCCCGCGCAGTTTGCGGGGCTTTCCGCTTTCGTTGCGGCGAGCTCACTCGCTCTGGCGCGGGGCCCGGGCGCCTGGCCTACCGCGCCGGCTGGTCCACCCACCAGCGGTCGACCCCGACCCAGTCGCCGCGTGCGTCGAGCTCCACGCCGTGCACGCGCCGGCCGATGCCGACCAGGCGGTTGGAGTAGTAGAGCGGGGTGATGGGCTGGTCGCGCGCGATCAGCTCCTGGTAGCGCCACCAGAGCGGCAGCGCGGCGCTGCGGTCGGGGACGATCTGCACCGAGTCCATCAGCCGGTCCGCCTCGGCGCTGCAGTAGCCCGAAAAGGCCAGCGGCTGGTCGCGCTTGCGGCAGGAGAACAGGTCCGAGTCGTCCAGGTGGAACTCGGGCTTCCACCCCAGCACCATCGCGTCGAAGTCGCGCTTGCGCGGGTCGCTGGCGTTCGCGATCAGCGTGTTGAACTCCACCTCGCGCACCTCCGCCGCGACGCCGATCCGCCGCAGGTCCGCCTGCACGATCTGGGCGATGTCGGTGCGCTCCCGGTTGCCGGCCGCCACCTGCAGCGTGAAGCGGAACGGCCGCCCGTCCGCCGACTCCAGCACGCCGTCGCCGTCGCGGTCGGCGAAGCCGGCCTCCGCCAGCAGCCGCCGCGCCGCCGCGGTGTCGAAGGCGAGGTCCGCGCCCGCGCGGGAGTGGTGCATCCACAGCTCGGGGGCCACGGTGGAGCTGGCGACGCGGCCGTACCCGGAGCGTACCGCGTCCACCAGCTTCGGCCGGTCGATGGCCAGCGTCAGCGCCCGCCGCACCCGCGCGTCGCCAAAGGGCGGACGGCGCTCGTTCCAGGTGATCTGCTCGTAGCTGAGGTCTGGGAAGTCGACCAGCCGCGCGCGGTCCGACCCCGTTACCCGCGCGGCGAACTGCGGGGGCATCCCCGGATACAGGTCGATCCCGCCGGTCAGCAGCTCCGTCAGCAGCGTGGCGGGCTCGGGGATCACGCGGTAGACGAGGCGGTCGACGTACGGCCGGCCGCCGAGCTCCTGGGGCCAGCGGGGGTTCGCCTCGAACACCCACCGCTGCCCCGGCGTGCGCGACACGAAGCGGAACGGGCCGTTGCCCACGGGGCTGCGCGTGCCGAACGGGTGCCGCGCCATCTGCTCGGGCGGCACGCCGCGCAGCACGTGCTCCGGCACCGGCGCGAACTGGCGCCACACGTCCATGAACTCGGCGTGCGGGCGCAGGCGGATGCGGAAGGTGAACGAGTCCGCGACCTCCGCCTGGCCGTAGAAGGTCCACAGCCCGGCGTAGATGTACCCCGTCCTGGGATTGCGGGCCAGGTCGTAGCTGAACTTCACGTCGTGGGCGCTGGTCCGCACGCCGTCCTGCCACCAGATGTCGTCGCGCAGGTGGAAGGTGAGCAGCGTGGTATCGGCGTTCACCTCCCAGCTCTTCGCCAGGCGGGGGATGGGCCTGAGCCGCGCGTCGTAGGTGATCAGCGGGGTGAAGAGCACGAACTGCTGCATGTACAGCGCGTTCTGCACCTGCCACGTCAGCGGGCTGATGTCGCCGATGTCGCTCGCGTATCCGATCACCAGCGTCCCCCCGTACCGTGCGGAGTCGGGTGCGGCGGCGGCCGCGGGCGGGTTGGGCGCGTCCGGCCGGCAGGCGGCGAGGGCGAGGAGCAGCAGGGCGGGGAGAGGGGAGAGGCGCATGCGGATGGGGATGGGGAAGACGAGGAGGGACAGCGCTCGCTCAAGGTAATGGCCGCACCCGCTTAAGCGCGACGTCCATGAGGAAGATCGGCCGTATGCGAAGCGAGTCGGCCGGCGGGCCCGGGCTCCCGGTCGGCGGCCTCCGGAGGGCGCGGAGATACCGCTCATGCCGCACGCCGTCCAGTGCATCTCGGCGGGTCCCGCGCAGTTGAAGCCCCGCGCAGTTTGCGGGGCTTTCCGCCGTCGTTGCCGCGGGCCGCGGGTTTACCCGCTCAGGGTGAGGGCCGGAG
>DASTNU010000262.1:0-2200 GCA_035720605.1 Longimicrobium sp.
CTCGACGCGCGTGCGCGCGGACTTTCCGGTGTTCGAGCGGCGGGTGGGTGGCAGGCCCATCGCGTTCTTCGACGGGCCGGGCGGCAGCCAGGTGCCGCGGCAGGTAGCCGATGCGGTCCGCGACTACCTGCTGATGCACAACGCCAACACCCACGGCTCCTTTGCCACCAGCGAGGAGACGGACGCGGCGATCGCCGGCGCGCGCGAGCGGGTGGCGGCGCTGCTGAACGCGCCCTCGCCCCGCGAGGTGGCGTTCGGCGCCAACATGACCACGCTCACCTTCCATCTCTCGCGCTCCCTCGGCCGCGAGTGGGGGCCGGGGGACGAGGTGATCGTCAGCCAGCTGGACCACCAGGCCAACGTGGCGCCCTGGCGGCGGATGGCGGAGGACCGCGGGATGACGGTGCGCGTGGTGCCGTTCGATCCGCGGACCTTTCGCCTGGACCTGGACGCGCTGGAGGGGCTGCTCTCGAACCGAACCCGGCTCGTGGCGGTCGGCGCGGCCTCCAACGCCGTCGGCACGGTGAACGACGTGGCGCGGGCGGCGGCGGCGGCGCGGCGGGCGGGGGCGCTGACCTTCGTGGACGCGGTGCACTACGCCCCGCACCGGCTGCCGGACGTGCAGGCGTTCGGGTGCGACTTCCTGGCCTGCAGCGCCTACAAGTTCTTCGGCCCGCACGTCGGCGTCCTGTGGGGACGCGCGGAGCACCTGCAGCGGCTGACGCCGTACAAGGTGCCGCCGGCCAGCAACCAGGCGCCGGAGCGGTGGGAGACGGGGACGCTGAACCACGAGGGGATCGTGGGGACCGGCGCGGCGGTGGAGTGGATCGCCTCCCTGGCCGGCGATCCGGCGGACGACCTGCGCGAGTGGCTGCGGCGCGGGTACGCCGCCATGCACCGGCACGAGTCGCGGCTGTTCGCCAGCCTGCACGCCGGGTTGGCGGCGATCCCCGGCGTGCGCGTCTACGGCCCGCCGGCGGACGGGGAGCGCACGCCCACGGCGGGGTTCACCATCGAGGGCGTCTCGCCGGACCAGGCGGCGCGGCGGCTGGGGGCGGAGGGGGTGTTCGTGTGGAACGGGGACTTCTACGCCACCACCGTCTGCGAGGTGCTGGGCCTTTCCGGCCGCGGCGGCCTGGTCCGCGCCGGCGTGGCGCCGTACACCACGGACGAGGACGTGGAGCGGCTGGTGGACGGCGTGGCGCGGCTGGCGCGCGGGTGACGGGGCGATGACCGACCGCGCGGCCGTGGTGCCGTTCCGCTGGGACGTGAGGCGGCGCGAGCAGCTGGGCCGGCTGCTGCAGGCGCCGCAGCCCCCGCAGCCGACCTGGTGGAGGCCGCCGCGGTGGCGGGAGCTGCTGCCGGAGCTGCGCACCTGCGCCGCGCGCGTGGTGGCGCGTGCCGGCGACGCGCGGCTGGTGTTCGTCGGCCGGTCGCCGGAGAGCCTGTTCGACTACCTGACCGGCGCGCTGGCGGATACGCCGTGGGCGGAGCGCTGCGACCTGCTGAGCGTGTCGATGCCCGGGGTGCGGGACGGTCCCGTGCCGGCGTCCGCGTTGCGCGCCCTGCGCGAGCAGCATCTCGTCTTCGGTCTTCACCCGGCGCAGATCGCCTCCGCGCCGCGGCCGATCGCGATGGTGGACCTGGTGTACGGCGGGAACACCTTCGGCGCGCTCTCCGACTTCCTGGCCGGCTGGGCGCGGGACGAAGGGGTAGACGTGCGGGCGGTGCGGCGGCGGCTCCGCTGGGTCGGCATCACCACGCGGACCAGGAACAGCCCCAACACCTGGCGCTGGTTCCAGCAGGTGCGCTGGGCGGCGGACTACCCGCGGAGCGCGCTGCGGGGCGTGTCCATCCCCGGCTGGTTCTGGGGGTACCTGGGCAACTACCAGAACAAGACGATGCCCTCCAACAGCTTCATCCGCTGGGGCACGGAGGAGCTCGCGCGCCCCTCGCACGACGCGGAGAGCGTGGAGGCGCTCAAGCTGGCGTACCGGATCCACGAGACGGCGCGGCATCCCGAAGAGCGCGAGCGGTTCGCCGCGGAGCTGGTCCAGCGGCCGGAGATGCGCGAGCCGTGGCTGCGGTCGCTGGTGGTGGCGCTGCGGCGGTAGGGCCCGCCCCCGGCCTCGCCGAGGCTCGGCCACCCCCTCCCGCAAACTGCGCGGGAGGGGGTGTGGGCTTCGAACCGACGACCGTC
>DASTNU010000263.1:0-2799 GCA_035720605.1 Longimicrobium sp.
GGCACCGTCTCCCTCCCGTGCTGATGGTACACTCGCCCCCAGCGAGCACAAGCTAGCAAGCGGGGGGCACTTCAAATCGATCTCCCCCCGTCATAACACCGTTGGGGCGCACGGTCCGCTCTCCCCGTACTACACGGGATAATCCAGTGCAAGGCGCTGACAAAGGCAGAAGCGCAACAGCGCCGGCGGAAATGAGGCGGTCCAAGCCCGAAGCCCTTTCCAATATGTGCTGGAACGAGTGAGGAGACCAAGTGATTCGTTGGTCCGATGTCGGGGAAACGACCCAATACACCACAGTTCTCAACTCTTAGCATTCCGGCGGTGTGGTCGAATGACTCCTTCACGGCTGTGGCCTTTCCGGTTAGCAGGCCTACAAGAACCGTTCGGCGGAGGTCACGGTACCTGCCTTCGGGCCGAGATTGCAGCACCCGGAACTTCCGGAGCCAGCAACCCGGGGGATGCGCCCAAATTCGCTCGCTTCGCTCGCTTCGCTCGCGGGCGCACCCCCGCTGGCTGGCTTCTCGCTGCGCTCGAAGGACACCGAACGACCACGCCGCAGCATGCCGTCCCGCCGTACCATCCGGAAGCCGACCGTCTGGGCCCCCGAAGAGTGGCGCCACATCGAGCAGGCCGCGCGCGCCCGCGGCGTCCCGCCGCTGCGCTACGTACGCGAGGCTGCGCTGGCGGCCGAGCTGCCGGCGGTTACCCGGCGCCGCGGCGCTCACGCGCTGCTCCACGAGCTCAAGCGCGTCCTAAACAACCTCCACCAGCTCCTCCGCCTCGCCGAGGAAGACGGCGCCCGCGGCATCGCGACCGCAATCGAGAGCACCATCCGCATCACCCACGAGGCGGCTGAGGCCGCCGCCTCACGGCGCGGCAGCGCGGAGCCGCTGATCATCGCGGTGCGTGAGGCGGGACGCGTCCTCAACGAGCTCACGCATCAGGCACACGTCGCTGAAACGCTCCCCGCAGACGAGGAGCTGGAGGCGGCGCTCGCGAGCATCCAGTTCGCCGCGATGGACGTTCCGCGGTGATCGGAGCGATCCAGCCGCTGGGCAGCAGCTTCAAAGGCCCGGTGTCGTACCTGGAATCCGGGAGGGATGGCCGCCAGCAAGACCGCATTGCCTGGGTGGAGTTCTACAACCTCCCCACTCGCGACCTACAGCTCGCCGCCTGCTTCATGGCGGCGACGGCGAGCGGGGCTGTGAGCGGCACCCGCACGCCGGTTTACTTCTTCTCCGTCAGCTTCGACGTCGACGATCCGGTGGACGAGGCGATGATGCGGCGCGTGGCCAGACGCACCCTCCGGGACATGGGGCTGGAGGAGCACGAGGCCATCGTCGTCGCGCACAAGGACCGCTCCCACCCACATCTGCACTTCGTCGTCAACCGCGTGCACCCGGAGCGGGCGACACTCTGGCGCAAGTGGTGGGATTATCCGCGACTCGAGCGCAGCCTGCGCGCGCAGGAGGTAGAGCTCGGGCTGCGCGTCGTTCCGGGATGGCACGCACCCGTGCCCTCGCTGGACCGCGCGCGCGAGGGACACACGGAGGGGTGGCAGCCGGGAGGGCAGTGGATCAAGCCGCTGCCGGGTCCCAAGCGCGGAGATCGCGCCTTCCGGCAGGACGTGACCGAGCGCGCGGCGCCGATCCTGGCGCAGGTGCGCTCGTGGGCAGCGCTGGAAAGGGGCCTGGCCGAACAGGGACTGGCGCTCACCGTGAAGGGCGGCGGATTCAGGATCACGGATGGCAAGCACTACGCGAAGGCGTCGGAGGTCGGGCCTGCCTTCTCGCGTTACCACCTGGAGGAGCGGCTGGGCAGGTATCCGGACTACCGGACCCGCATGGCCGTGGCGGAAATCGGGCCCGTCCGCCGGTCGGAGCGCATCGTGGTTGCTCCGCCTACCGTCCGCCCCAGGCGCATCCCGCAGTTCGGCGATGCAGGATACGGGATCAACGAACTGTTCGGGCCTGCTCCGGCTCGCGGTGCGGAGCGCCCCGGGGCTGGTGTTGCGCCTGACCTGGCGCCCGCACCGGTGCGCGGGAATGCGCGCTTTCTGAAGCAGGTCCGGGCGCAGGCCGGTCCCGTGCTCAAGGACGCCAACACCTGGGAGGAACTGGAGCGCGGCCTCGCCCACCACGGGCTCACCCTCCGTGCCAAGGGCGGCGGCTTCGTGCTGACGGACGGCATCCAGGAGGTGAAGGCGTCCGACGTCGACCGCGCGTTCTCCGGCGCCCGCCTGAAGAAGCGTCTGGACCGCCGGCCAGAGGGTGCGGCACCTGCGATCGAGGCCGCGGCTCCGCCTGCGCTTGTCGTGCTGCCCGCCACGCCCAGCCTGCCCAGGGCAGCCGCCGCGCAGCCCATCGGGGCCGCCGCGCGTCACGCCGATCTCGACGAGCAGCATCAACCCATCCGCAGCGCCCACACACCACAGTTCGGCGATGCAGGGCATGGGATCGACGAGCTGTTCGGATACGCCCCGGCGCGAGAGCGAGAGCAGCCTGCGCCTGCCCTGGAGCATGCTCCCGTGCCGCAGCTGAGCCACACGGAGGCGCACGTCACGGCGCCCGAGGGGTTCGCGAACGAGCACGCGCCTCTCCGGGAAGACGACGCCGGTCCAATCAACGGGATGGACCTGGATACGTCGGCGGCCTCCACGATGGCAGCGCCGGCGCTCGCTGGGCCACCGGAGCCCAGCCAAACGGCGGAACCGGACAGGGAGGAAGTGGCGGCGCCTGCGGTCACCGATCATCTCGTCATCGCAAACAAGGTCGAGGTGGAGCGTGCCCGAGGACCGCA
>DASTNU010000264.1:0-9162 GCA_035720605.1 Longimicrobium sp.
GGAATGATGGGGTGATGGAGGTGGTGGGGGGCTGGGGGGATGGGGAGTGAACCGATGCGCGGGCGGGCGGGCTCCGCGCCCGGCGGTTGAAACCGCTGCTGGAACATCACGAAGTCCGCCTGCGCGGACTGGAAGGCGAGCGTTTGGGGCACGAACGAACTCCCCTCTCCCGCGCAGTTTGCGGGAGAGGGGCCGGGGGTGAGGGGTCCGCGCGAAGCGCGACGCCGTTCGCCGTTCGCCATTGCAGGCTGTAACTCGGCAGTTGCAGGCTATTCCCTATTCCCTATTCCCTATTCCCTATTCCCTATTCCCTATTCCCTATTCCCTATTCCCTATTCCCTATTCCCTATTCCCTATTCCCTATTCCCTATTCCCTCATCAGGCACGTTCCGCCGCAGCTCCTCCAGCCACACCGTCGCCTCGGAGTCGCTGGGCGCGCGCCAGTCGCCGCGGGGGCTCAGCGAGCCGCCGGAGCCCACCTTGGGCCCGTTGGGCAGCGCCGAGCGCTTGAACTGGCTGGTCTTGAAGAAGCGCCACACGAACACCTCCATCCACCGCTTGATGGTGGCCAGGTCGTACTGGTTGCGCTTCTCCGGGGGCAGCAGGTCGCTCCAGGCGCCGCGCCCCCGGTCGCCCCAGGCGTTCCACGCCAGGTACGCCACCTTGCTGGGCCGAAAGCCGAAGCGCGTGATGTAGTACAGGTTGAAGTCCTGCAGCTCGTACGGGCCGATGGCCCCCTGCGTGCTCTGCGCCGGCGCGCTGGCGTCGGCGCCTTCGGCGTGCGGCACCAGCTCGGGCGAGATCTCGGTGTCCAGGATGGCCTGCAGCACCTGGTCCGCCTGGTCGCCGAACCAGCCGCCCAGGATCACCCAGCGGATCAGGTGCTGGATGAGCGTCTTGGGCACCGACGCGTTCACGTTGTAGTGCGACATGTGGTCGCCCACCCCGTACGTCGCCCACCCCAGCGCCAGCTCGCTCAGGTCGCCCGTCCCCAGCACCAGCCCGTCGTGCAGGTTCGCCAGGCGGAACAGGTGGCTGGTGCGCTCTCCCGCCTGCACGTTCTCGAAGGTCACGTCGTACACCGGCTCCCCGTCCGCGAAGGGGTGGCCGATGTCGCGCAGCATCTGCAGCGACGAGGGGCGGATGTCGATCTCCTGCGCCGTCACCCCCAGCGCCCGCATCAGCGCCCAGGCGTTCCCCCTGGTCCCCTCGCTGGTGGCGAAGCCGGGCATGGTGTAGCCCAGGATGTTCGCGCGCGGCAGCCCCAGCGCGTCCATCGTCCGCGCCGCCACGATCAGCGCCTGGGTGCTGTCCAGCCCGCCCGACACGCCGATCACGATCTTCCGGATGCCGGTGGCCGACATCCGCTTCATCAGCCCGTGCACCTGGATGTTGTACGCCTCGTAGCAGCGGGCGTCGCGCGCGGCCGGGTCGTCGGGGACGTAGGGAAAGCGTCCCACGGTGCGCATCAGCGGGATCTCGCCCTCGGGCACCCGGAACTCGAAGGGGATGTGGCGCATCCCGGCGATGCGCCCGGCGTGGTCGGAGGCGTTGTCGTGAAAGAAGGTGAGGCGCGAGCGGTCCTGCGCCAGCCGCTCCAGGTCCACGTCCGCCACGATCATGTGCGGCTCGGGGACGAAGCGCTCGCTCTCCGCCAGCAGGTCGTTGTTCTCGTAGATGAGCGCGTGCCCGTCCCACGCCAGGTCCGTGGTGCTCTCGCCCGGGCCGGCGGCGGAGTACAGGTACGCCGCCACGCAGCGGCCGGACTGGCCGGCGCACAGGCTGCGGCGGTACTCGGCCTTGCCCACGGTGATGTTGCTGGCGGAGAGGTTGGCCAGCACGGTGGCGCCCGCCAGCGCGGCCCAGCTGCTGGGCGGGATGGGGGTCCACACGTCCTCGCACACCTCCACGTGCAGCGCGAAGTTCGCCACGTTCTCCGCGTGGAACACCAGGTCGGCGCCAAAGGGCACCAGCTGCCCCGCCACCTGCACCTCGTCGAAGGGCGCCTCGGCGGCGCGGGCGAACCAGCGGCGCTCGTAGAACTCGCGGTAATTGGGAAGATAGGACTTGGGGACGATCCCCAGGATGCGGCCGCGGTAGACCACCACGGCGCAGTTGAAGATGTGCCCGCCCAGCCGCAGCGGCGCGCCCACCAGCAGGACGGGAGAGAGGCGGATGCTCTCGTGCACCAGCCGGGCGAGCGCGTCGCTCACCGCGTCCAGCAGCGCGTCCTGCTGAAAGAGGTCTTCGCAGGTGTAGGCGGAAAGCCCCAGCTCGGGAAAGAGCGCCACCGCCGCGTGCGCATCCGACGCCTGGCGCGCCAGCCGCAGCGTCTCGTCCAGGTTGAACGCGGGATCGGCCACGCGAACGGCAGGGATGCACACCGCCGCGCGGACCAGGCCGTGGGAGTAGATGGAATGGAAGGGTGCGCGCATCGCCCGTTCTGCTGCGGAAGACGGAACCCGCCGACAGGATATCACCCGTGGATGCGGATGGCTACCGGACGCCAGGCCCCGGCGAGACAGGGCCGCGCCTCGCGCGGACCCTCACCCCCGGCCCCTCTCCCGCAAACTGCGCGGGAGAGGGGAGAACCCCGCTTCCGCAACGTAACCGTCATTCCGAGGGAGCGCCGCACCAAACTCGTCCGTACCGCATATGCCCGCGCGCGACCGAGGAATCCACCGTCCGAACCTGGTGGCCCGTCCTACGCCGCGATCCCGCCCACGCGAGTCCGCGCAGGCGGACTGGATTCGCGGCATTCCGGCATCCGTCGCGACGGAGCTCGTTTCCTGAGAGGGTGTCGCCAACCTCGCACCGCCGACTGTCTTCCTGAGGGAGGCGCCGCGTGTGACTTCAGCATGCACGGTACTTTGGCGCCGACCGAAGGATCTTGCCGGCAAGATCGCGGGAGCTGAATTTCTGCCCCTGGTCCTGCCCCTCGCTAGCGGAGAGGAGATCCTTCGGTCGCGTGCAAGCGGTTGCATTACTTCAGGTTGCTCGTGTGCGCTCCCTCAGGAAGGCAACGCGGCTTCGCAGTCTCCCGGGGTTTGGCAACACCCTCCGAGGGAGCGCTCGCCCCCGGTACCGGCCCGTCCACCGGTTCCTGGGCGCGACCGAAGGATCTCCTCTCCCGCGCCGGGAGGACGCCGCGGTGCGCAGGGCCTGCCCCCACGAGCGGTCGAGGCCCCGTTCGGCGACGCGTGAGCGGCGCCGAGACGGGGCTTCCGGCCTTTCCAGCCGCGGGTTTACCCGCCCGGGCGAGGGGCCCGCGCCGATGGGCCGGGGTTGCCGATCATCCGCCGGCGTCTGCTTCGACGCGCGCCCACGGCGGATCGGCGGCGAGGACGCGGGCGTAGACGGGGCACTCGGGCTGGTGCGCGCCCGGCAGGTAGCCGACGGACATCAGGAACTCGCCGACGATCTCGCCGCCGGTGAAGCGAAAGGTCTTCCTGAACAGCTTTACCCACTCCGCCTTGCCGCGCGGGTGGTGCGCGTCCAGCCATCCGGCGAAGGAGCCATGCTCCTCCCGCAGCTCCCGGATGCGCCGCGCGTTCTCGATCACCGCATCCACCTTCAACCGGTTACGCACGATGCCCGCGTCCGCCAGCAGCCGCTGCCGGTCGGCCTCCCCGTACGCCGCCACGCGGTCCACGTCGAAGCCGTGGAAGGCGCGGTGAAAGGCGTCCTTCTTTTTGAGGATGGTGAGCCACGACAGCCCGGCCTGGTTGATCTCCAGCGCCAGCCGCTCCAGCAGCTCGTCGTCGCCGCGGAGCGGAAAGCCGTACTCATGCTCGTGATACGGCCCGTGGAACGGGTGTCCAGGTGCCGCGTCGCAGTAGGAGGACATGAAAAAAGTGCGTGAGTGCGTGAGTGCGTGAGTGCGTGAGTGCGTGAGTGAACTGCAGGTGGCGACGCGGGTTCGCGGTTGAAGCCTTGTTCGGCGACGCGTCAGCGGCGGCGAGACAGGGCTTGTGGCAGTCCCAGCGGCGGGTTCACCCGCTCAGGCGCGAGGGCGGTCCCATCCGCAACGTACGCCACCCCCCTCGGGTCCGAAGCATGACGATGCGCGATGGGTCCGCGCCCCACAACCCCACGCATCCATCCGCGCGCCCATCGCATCCAACCACTGAAAACCGAGGGCCATGCGCGTGCCGTTCACTCACGCACTCACGCACTAACGCACTCACGCACTTCCTCCCCCACTCTCGCACTTTCCCCCCCGGGTCACTATGATGTACGCCCACCCCTCATCATCCGGAGGTCCGTTCATGTCCCGGAACCGCCCGCATGTCTGACGATCAGGGCGACGCACCGCGCCATCATCCCTTCGTGCTGGGGATCATCGGCGACTCGGGAAGCGGCAAGAGCACCGTCGCGCGCGGCGTGCGCGAGCTCATCGGCCCCGAGCACGTGAGCACGGTGGAGCTGGACGACTACCACCGCTACTCGCGCGCGGAGCGGCAGGAGCTGGGGCTCACGGCGCTGAACCCCATGGTGCACAACCTGTCGCTGGTGCAGGAGCACCTGGGGCTGCTGCGCCGCGGCCGGCCCGTCCGCCACCGCAGCTACGACCACAGCGACGGCACCTTTGGCCCCATCCGCGTGCTGGAGCCGGAGGAGGTGGTGATCGTCCGCGGGCTGCTGGGCTTTCCCACCGAGGAGCTGCGCGCCGCGTACGACCTGGCGGCGTTCCTGTACCCGGAGCCGGACCTGCTCTTTCGCTGGAAGCTGCGCCGCGACACCAAGTCGCGCGGGTACAGCGAGGCAGAGGTGCTCAAGAGCATCGCCAGGCACCTGCTGGACAGCAAGCTGTACGTGCTGCCGCAGGCGGACCGCGCCGACCTGGTGGTGCGCTACGAGGTGCCGGAGTACGATGCGCCCGACACCGCCGTCCGCACCACCCTCGTTCTGCGCCGCGCCGCCGCGGAGGCGGTGCGCACCAACGGCATCGCCGGGCGCTTCGGCGAGGCGGTGGGGATCGACGAGGCGGACGGCGGCGAGCTGGTGGTGCGCCTGGATCCCGGGCTGCCGCGGGAGCTGGTGGATGCGTGGGGGCAGGAGCGGTTCCCCGAGACGTACCCCGCCGGCGGCTTCGGCAGCTACCAGGACGAGGAAGGCGGCGAGGGACGGATGACCTCGCTCGCCTTCATCCAGCTGCTCATCGCCGACCTCACCCAGAAGCTGCGCCGCCCCGCCGAGCCCGTCGCCGAGTCCACCGAGAGCGCCGGCGCCTCGGTTTGACCGCGGATCGCGCCGGTCTCTCCATCCGCATCGCCTGAGCGGGTAAACCCGCCGCTGGGACAGCCAGAAGCCCCGTCTCGCCGCCGCTGACGCGTCGCCGAACGGGGCTTCGGACCCTCACCCCCGACCCCTCTCCCGCAAACTGCGCGGGAGAGGGGAGTCGTTTCACAAACGGAACGTTGCGGCCCAGTCCGCGCAGGCGGACTTCGTGACCTTGCAGCAGCGGTTTCAACCGCCGGGCGCGGAGCCCGCCTGTTCCCGCTTCGTCTCCGTCCGTCCCGCCGCTTGCCCTCGCCGGTCGCGGAGCCCGCCCGATCCCGCTTCGTCTCCGTCCGTCCCGCCGCTTACCACCGCCGGGCGCGGAGCCCGTTTGTTCCCGCTTCGTCTCCGTCCGTCCCGCCGCTTACCACCGCCGGGCGCGGAGCCCGCCTGTTCCCGCTTCGTCTCCGTCCGTCCCGCCGCTTGTCCCCGCCGGGCGCGGAGCCCGTTTGTTCCCGCTTCGTCTCCGTCCGCCCCGCCGCTTACCACCGCCGGACGCGGAGCCCGCCCGATCCCGCTTCGTCTCCGTCCGTCCCGCCGCTTGCCCTCGCCGCCCGGCCGCCGCAAACTCTCCATCGCCGCGCGAGACGACCACTCTCGCACTTTCGCACTCTCGCACTCTCGCACTTGTCCGCCGACTTCGGCTCCGCGCTCCCCTCCGTCACCGTCCCCCCGCCGGGACCGCGCTCGCGCGCGCTGGCGGCGGAGCTGGCGCGGTGGGAATCGCCCAACGTCACCTACCTGGCGGACGACTTTCCGGTGTTCTGGGAAGAGGCGCGCGGCGCCAACGTGCGCGACGTGGACGGCAACGTGTACGTGGACCTGACCGCCGCCTTCGCCGTGGCGGGGCCGGGGCACGCGCATCCGCGCATCGTGCAGGCGGTGCAGCGGCAGTCCGGGCGCCTGCTGCACGGCATGGGCGACGTGCATCCCCCCGCGGTCAAGGTGGACCTGCTTCGCGCGCTGGCGGAGGCGGCGCCCGGCGGGCTGAACCGCAGCGTGCTGGCCAGCTCCGGCGCGGAGGCGGTGGAGGCCGCGCTCAAGACCGCGATGATCGCCACGGGAAAGCCGCGCGTGCTCTCGTTCCACGGCAGCTACCACGGCCTCACCTACCGCGCGCTCTCCGTCTCCGGCCGCGAGGACTTCCGGGCGCCCTTCGCCGCGCAGCTGGGCTCCGGCGCCGTCTTCGTCCCCTATCCGTATCCCTACCGCTCGCCCTTCGGCAGCGACCCGGACGAGGTGTGCGCGGCAACGCTGCGCCTGATCGAGCACACGCTGGACGCGCCCGGCTCCGCGTCCGAGGGGATCGGCGCCATCCTGGTGGAGCCGATCCAGGCGCGCGGCGGCGACGTCGTCCCCCCGGACGGCTTTCTCCCCGGCCTGCGCCGCATCTGCGACCAGCGCGGGCTGCTGCTGATCCTGGACGAGATCTACACCGGCTTCGGCCGCACCGGCCGCTGGTTCGCGTGCGAGCACCCGGGCGTGGTTCCGGACGTGATGGTGGTGGGAAAGGGGCTCACCGGCGGATTGCCCTTCTCCGCCTGCATCGGCACGGACGCCGTGATGGAGCGCTGGCCGAAGTCGGCCGGCGAATCGCTCCACACCAGCACCTTCCTGGGCCACCCGGTGGGATGCGCGGCCGCGCTGGCGTCGATCTCCGTGCTGCGCGAGGAGCGGCTGGTGGAGCGCTCCGCGGCGCTGGGCGCGCGGATGATGGCACGGCTGGCGGAGATGGCGGCCGGCCACCGCCACGTGGGCGAGGTGCGCGGGCGGGGGATGATGATCGGGATGGAGATGGTGCGCGACCGCGGGACGCGCGAGCCGGGGCCGGAGCTCGCGGGACGGCTGGTGGTGGAGGGGCTGCGGCGCGGGGTGCTGCTGCTGGGAGGCGGGATCCACGGCAACGTCCTCTCGCTCTCCCCGCCCTTCGTCCTGACGGACGAGCAGGCGGACCACGCGCTCGACGTGATCGGGGAGATGCTGGACGAGATGCGGTGAGGCCCCTTCCCTCCGCGCACAAACTGCGTGGGGGGAGAGGAGAACGGATTCGCGATAAAATGACCCGAACGTATTGCTACCTGCTGCCGAAGTGATTACAGTGTGGCTGAGCCCTTCGGGATGATAACGCCCGGAGGTGCTCGCGTCACCCTCACCGAGCCTCATGGAGCAGAAACGATGCGGAACCCCTCTCGAACTCTCAAGCTGGAGATGGACAGCCTGCAGGTGGAGACGTTTGCGCCCGCATCCCCCCTGCTGCCGGGTGACGACGCTCCCTATTACATGGATCCGGGCGTAACCGGCGGCGAGATGACCTGCGTCCAGCACACCTGCAACGCCTGCACGTTCACCTGCTGGGCCTGCTGACGCCCCGTGGGGAAGATCGAGGACGCCCCGGCACGAAGCTCGTGCCGGGGCGTTCCCCGTCTTCCCCCACCGGGATGCGTGCCGCGCGATGGCGCGTGCGAAGGCCCGGCGCGCCGGCGGACGTCTCACTGCGTCCGCAGGCGCCCCCACCTCCGGCCCTCTCCCCCGCTGCGCGAGAGGGGGAGAACCGCAACAGCGTCGCGCTGTGCGCGGACCCCTCACCCCCGGCCCCTCTCCCGCAAACTGCGCGGGAGAGGGGAGAACGTCGCGTGCGCCACGCGGCCCTTTTGCCGTTCTCCCTTTCCCCACGCTGTTTGTGGGGGAAGGGCCGGGGATGGGGGGCGCCTGCGGCTACATCCAGACCGTCCCCGGCATTCCGCACCTGCCCAACCACCCCTCTTCCGAAGTTGGGGCCCGAAGTTGGGGGACGGGTCGCCCGCCGTCGCGAGGAACGAGCGAAAGGCCGGGCGGGGGAGAGGGCCCCCCGCGGACGCAGTGCGGCCGCCGCCAGTCTCTCGCGCGAAACCATCCAGCACACGAAAGCGGCCTCCGCCCGGGTGGGGCAGAGGCCGTCGATCATCGTCCCGCGCTCCTGCTAGCGGGGCTGCTGCGGGCCCAGGGCGGACTGCAGCAGGCGCTGCAACTCGCCGCTGCGGGTAAGCAGGCTCTCGGTCAGCGGCTCGATCTGGATCATCCGCCGGTGCAGCATCTCTTCGTACGCGCGCGCCTGCCGCGCGATCTCCGGCTGGTTGAGCACCGCGGCCTGCACCCTCATGAAGCGCGCCGTGATCTGCGCGCCCTCGCGCTCCAGCGCCTGCATCCGGTCCACGTCGCCGCGGCGGCGGGCCGCCTCCATCTCGACCCGCATCCGGTCCACGCGCTGTGCCAGCCGCGGCAGCTCGGGGTCCGCCGAGTCCATGGCGCGCTCCACCGTCCGCACGAACCGATCGCGCGCCTGCCGCAGCGCCGGGTCACGCTGCAGCGCGGTGTCGACCACGCGCTGCAGGTGCCTGCTGATGCCCTGCAGCTCGCCGTACCAGTTGACGACCGCCTCGCGCGAGCCGGCACGCGGAGGCGCCATGCTCCGGGTGCCCGGCACCTCGGCGCCCATGGGCCTCGGCTGCACCTGCGCGGCGGCGGTGAGCGGCAGCGTGGCGGCAGCGACGGCGAGCGCCGCGGCCCAGCGAATGGAACCCAGCAAGTGGACAGCTCCCGGGACGGTGCAACGGAGCGCCGCGCCCCCAGCCGGAGCGCGGCGCCCGTTTACAACCCCTGAACGCGCCGATGGTTTCACACTCCCGCGCCCGCCGCGCCGCTAGCCGCCTGCGCCCGCCCCGGCGCGGGCGCTGTCCGTGGGCGGGGGCCGCACCGGCTCGCCCAGGAGGGGCGGCTCGCGGCGCTCCCGCGGCGGCTCCGGTTCGGGGTCCGGCGGCTCGTCCGGCTCCGCCAAGGGCGGCGGAAGCGGGTCGCCCCGCGGCGGGGGGCGGATCGTCCCGGTGGGCGGGCGCACCCGGTCGC
>DASTNU010000265.1:0-6343 GCA_035720605.1 Longimicrobium sp.
GCATCCGCCCCACCCGTCCCGTGTTCGGGGCGAAGGGCTCCGGGCCGTCCCATCATCCGCAGTTCGACAATGTTCCGCGTTCAATGCAAGGAGACAGGATGTCCATCCACGAAGATCCCGTGCGCGGAGGCGTGTTCGCCGCGCAGGAGGGTGACGACGACGCGCTGCTCAGAGTGCTGCTGGACGCCTACGCGCCGCTGCTGCGCGCCGCCACCGGCGAGGACGGCGACGACGAAGAAGACCTCGCCACCCCGCAGGACGATGCCCGGATCGCCGACGCCGTGGCGACCCGGCTGTTCGCCGAAGAGACGGCGCTGCGCTTTCTGCCGGACCGCGCCCACGAGGTGCTGGGGCCGGTGGAGGAGTGGCGCTGGTGCCTGGCGTACGTGCGCTGCTGCTGGATGTTCGGCTGGCTGGTGTGCCGCGGCTGCCGCGACTACCGCGCGCTGAACTACTACCTGTACCGCTACTGGCTGTGCGTGCGGCAGGCCATGGGCCGCCCCCGCGAGGTCACCCGGCAGGAGCGCGAGGACTTCGAGAAGCTCTCGTCGCTGCTGGGCGAGCAGTACGGCGAGTGGCTGCGCGACGAGCTGGTGAAGGTGGACCTGGACCGCGGCGGCGTGGTGGACGACGTGCTGGACGGCCACCCGGACTGCTGCACCGACAACGCCTTCACCGCCGCCCTCTTCGAGCGGCTGGCCTCGCCGGCGGCGGCCGAGGCGCTGCTGGGGCGCCAGGCGTTCGACGAGCACCGGCGCCACCCGTACTTCTGGCTGTGCCGCTGCTGGTGCCGGGCCGCCATCCGCCTGGGCTGCTGCCTGGCCTGCGCCCGCACGCGGCGCGACTACCTGCGCTGCATCCGCGAGTACCAGGCGGCGCTGGCGCACTGCGTGGGCCCGCTGCGCTGCGAGCTGCTGGCCCCCACCGGCTGCGTGGCCGAGGAGCCCATCAAGGCCATCCTCAGCCGCGGCATCACCGTCACCGGCACGGCGGCGGGCGCCTTCTTCGGCGGCTACACCATCGAGTGGCGCATGGCGCAGAACGCCGAGTGCCACGACCCGCAGCACTGGACCAGCAAGGGCGTCCACTACCCCGGCGGCGGCACCGCCGGCGGCAGCCCGGTGCTCAACGGCACGCTGGGGTGGATCGACACGCAGCTGCTCACCGCCCGCTCGTACGAGGTGCGCATCTGCCCCCGCTCCACCCGGCCCGGCGACCAGCCGGCCTGCTGCTGCACGGAGTACAACCTCTTCAAGCGCTTCGTGGCGATCGAGGCCGTGGGCGCGGCGCAGGTGGGCGGCGGTGGCGTGTACGATCCCCAGGCGCCGCTGGTGTACCCGGTGCCCCATCCCGACACCTCGCCGCCCCCGGTGGGCCCGTACCTGGTGCCGGTGGGGTGCTGCGTCAGCATCCGCGGCCGCGCCTGGGTGGGCGAGTGCGACGGCCGGCGCATCCGGTGCTTCACCCTGCGCTACGCGCCGGGATTCCTGACGGGGCCCCCGGACGTCAACTTCGATCCCGCGGCGTTCACGTCGCTGGTCAAGCCGCCGGTGTGCTACGGCCCGCCCAACGAGGACGAGAAGCGCGACCAGGCCAACCAGCTCACCGCCCACGGCTCGCTGCTGACCGTGCAGTGGGGCGAGCACGAGCTGGACGAGTCGGCCATCTACGGCCTGCCGCCGAAGACGGTGGTGAAGAAGTACTGGGCGCTGGATTCCAGCTGCTTCGCCTCCACCACCCTTCCCGCGTGCCTGGACGCCACGCACCGCTGCGCCAGCGGGCAGTACACGCTGCTGCTGGACGTGGAGGACGAGCTGGGGAACCACTACTACGACACCCAGCAGGTGTGGTTCGACAACAAGCCGCTGCACCTGGAGCTGGGCGGCATCGAGGGCGTCAAGGGGTGCGACCGCGCCAACCTGCGCACCCTGGTGGGGCAGAAGGGGTGCAACGTCCCGTGGCCGCGGCCCGTGCTGGGGCTGGTGTTCGACGAGTGGATCGAGGAGGGCAATCCCGCGTACCCCAGCAACAACTTCGACTTCTACACCCTCACCATCACCCGCAACTGCAGCGGGATCAGCTACCCGGTGCCCATCACGCCGGACCTGGTGCGGTGGCACAGGGACGTCTACCACGGCCGGGAGTGGCCGCTGTACGGCACGGCGCGCATCGGCGACCCGGGTATCCGCTGCCCGTGCGAGCCGGCGCCGATGGGCGGCAAGTTCCACGGCGTGCTGACCCTGCTGGACCTGCGTGCCTTCGACGCCCAGTGCGCGCCGCAGCTGCAGGGCGTGTTCGCCCCGCCCCCGGGGTTCGCCCTGCAGCGCGGCCAGTGCTGCGCGTACACCTTCGAGCTGTACGCGCAGGACAAGACGGTGAACGACTTCGGCCCCGGGCAGTGCCACCGCAAGCGCGTGGTGTGCGCCTTCACCGTCTGCAACGACCTGCCGAAGGACGGAGCGGTGCTGGTGGACCCGGTCCCCATCGAGACCGACCGTCGGCTCCAGGCGGGCGACGAGCTCGCGGCGGCGCCGCTGCCTGACGAGACGGCCGGGTAGGCGATGGACCCCTGGATGCGGCTGGCCCTGGCCGTCCTGGCCACCTGGCGGGTGACCCACCTGCTGGGGCGCGAGGACGGCCCGGGCGAGATCCTGGCCCGGCTGCGGGCGCGGCTGGGCTGGGGCTTCTGGGGGCGGCTGATGGACTGCTTCTACTGCCTGAGCATGTGGGTGGCCGCGCCGCTGGCCTTCTTCGTGGCGCGCCGCCCCGCCGAGCTGCTGGTGGCGTGGCTGGCGCTCTCGGGCGCGGCCTGCCTGCTGGAGCGGCTGGGCGCGGCGCCGGTCGCCTTCACCCCTCTTTCACCCGATGAACAGGAGAGATGACGATGGGATGCTGTGGACAGGCCCGCGCCGCCTACGTTCCGGAGCTCCGGCCGGCCGCGGCACCCGCCCCCCGCGCGCCGGACGCTCCCGCGGTGGGAGACGCGGCCGGGGATGCGGGTGCGGCGCCCGCGCCGGCCACCGTGCGGCTGCACTTCGTGCGTGAGATGGGCGTCCGCGTGCGCGGCCCGGTGAGCGGCCTGAGCTACGCCTTCTCCGGCGATGCGCCGGTGCAGGCGGTGGATGCCCGCGACGCGGAAGGACTGCTGCACACCGGCTACTTCCGCCGCGCCGTCTGACACTCTGCGGGTTGATTTGCCGTATCATACGAGAGGGCGATGCCGGGTCCGCTCGATGTGATGGACCGTTGATGCGCAGTCCCTTGATGAGCCGAGTGAATGTTCGCTGGACGGATTCGGCATCGGTGGTGGCGCCCCGGAGCGTGCTCCGGGGCGCCGTTGCTTTTGATGGAGTGATGGAGTGATGGAGTGATGGCAGCTTCGACGTATGCGCCCCCTCCCGCGCGGTTTGCGGGAGGGGGTGGACGAGCCTCGGCGAGGCCGGGGGCGGGCCCACTTGAGGCGTCATCTGTTTCCAATATCTTTCTCGCTTCCCGGGCGCGGCGAGACGGATTGCGCCGCCCCCGCACCATTCCTCGAGAAGTCGGACGGAGTCGATGAAGGTACGCTGATCGGGCATGGGTTGCAGCCTCCGGGAGGCCTTCCCTCTGCCCGCGTCCCCAGGACGCACCGCGCGCCGCTGCGCGCTTCCCTCCCGGCAACCCGATCCCGATCACCTCCCCGCCAGTCCCGCCGAGCGCCGCTCGACCGGGACGGGGACGCACCGCATCGACCGACAATGTCTACCCTCGACACGTCTCCCGCCGGGGAGACGGCCGCCGCACCGCCGCCGGGCTTCTGGAGCTCGGTGCGCGAGGCCCTGCGCGGCTCGCACCAGGACTACACCGACGGGCCCATCGGCCGCTCCATCCTGCTCCTCTCCGTGCCCATGGTGCTGGAGATGGCGATGGAGAGCGTCTTCGCCGTCGTCGACATCTTCTTCGTCTCGCGGCTGGGCGCCGACGCGGTGGCGGCGGTGGGGCTCACCGAGTCGCTGCTGGCCATCGTCTACGCGCTGGCCATGGGGCTGGGGATAGGCGCGTCGGCGCTGGTGGCCCGCCGCATCGGCGAAAAGGACGCGGAGGGCGCCGCCCGCTCCGCCGTGCAGGCCATCGCGCTGGCCCTCATCATCTCCCTCGTCCTGGGCGTGACGGGGTCGCTGCTGGCGCCGCGGCTGCTGGCGATGATGGGCGCCTCGCCCGAGGTCATCCGCACCGGCACCGGCTACACGCGCGTCATGCTGGGCGGCGAGGCGGCCATCATCATCCTGTTCGTGGTGAACGCCGTCTTCCGGGGCGCGGGCGACGCGGCCATCGCCATGCGCGTGCTCTGGCTGGCGAACCTCATCAACATCGTCCTGTGTCCCACCCTCATCTTCGGGCTGGGGCCGTTCCCGGCGCTGGGGGTGACGGGGGCCGCCGTGGCGACCACCATCGGCCGCTCCACGGGCGCGGCGTTCGCGCTCTGGCGGCTGACGCGGCCGGACGGGCGACTTCCCGTGGGGCGGCGGCACCTGGGGCTGGACTTCCGGGTGATGGGGCGCATCCTGCGCCTCTCGGGCACGGCGACGCTGCAGATGCTCATCGGCACGGCGAGCTGGATCGGGATGGCGCGCATCCTGGCGACCTTCGGCAGCCCGGTGCTGGCCGGGTACACGGTGGGGATGCGCATCATCGTCTTCGCCCTCCTGCCCAGCTTCGGCCTCAGCAACGCCGCGGCGACGATGGTGGGGCAGGGGCTGGGCGCGGGAAAGCCGGAGCGGGCGGAGCGCGCGGTGTGGAAGGCGTGCGCCTACAACCTGGTGTTCCTGGGGATCGTGGGGCTGGTCTTCGTGGCGCTGGCGGGGCCCATCGTGCGGCTGTTCTCCAGTGACCCCGAGGTGGTGCGCCACGGCTCCACGGCGCTGCGGGTGGTGGCGGCCGGCTTTCCGCTGTACGCGTACGGCATGGTGCTCACGCAGTCGTTCAACGGCGCGGGCGACACCTGGACGCCGACGTGGATCAACCTGGCGGTCTTCTGGGCGTTCGAGATCCCGCTGGCGTACGTGCTGTCGCGTACGCTGGGGATGGGGCCCGTGGGCGCGTTCCTGGCGATCACCATCGCGTTCTCCACGCTGGCGGTGGTGAGCGGGCTCATCTTCCGCCGCGGCAAGTGGAAGGCGAAGGTGGTGTAGGCGCGGCGCGGTTCGGCTCCAGACGGATGCCGGGCGAGTCGAGACCGGGAATCGCCGCGCCCGCGACGGGAGCGATTGAAGAAATCGCCGCTGGAAATTCGCGAAGTCCGCCTGCGCGGACTGCAACGCTGGCTCCGCTGCGTGGCGGGCTCACGCGGAACCGGAGTCGAGCTGCAATCGGGACAGGTTGCCAATGGCGGACGATCGGATGGGCGAAAAGATCGTGGGAAAGCAGGAGCGGGAGATCACGCTGCGGGTGGTGGTGGTCGATCCACCCGCGGGCGTCGTGTGGCGCATGCAGCGCGGCCGCCACGAGCTGGTCGATCCGGTCTCCGCGGCGGAGGGGAGGCTGGTGTTCGACGCGGCCGTCCGCGTGGGCGGCGACCGCCCGGATGGCGGCCCCAACCTGCTGGGTCCGTTCGCCCACGGCCGTCCCGACGACCGCTTTCTCTACGTCAACTCCGGCACGTCCGCCGGGCAGCACCCATCGCCCTGGAGCCGGCGCGCCAAGGTGAAGCTCGCTGGGATCGATTGGGGACTCGTGGAGCGGGCGGAAAGCGATCCGGATACGGTGCTCGAGGTCCGCTTCGCCGGCACCCTGCGGGATGGCAGCCCCGCCTGTGCCACCGTCCCGCTGCTGGACGGCGGCTGGCGCGCCGTCCGCGGTGGCGCGACGAGAGCCGGGACAGCGCGGAAGGCGGGATAGACGATGGCGGGCGCCGGGGATGATTCCCGGCGCCGGTTGCCATCCCCGGACGTACGCCGCTCCCCCACGCGATCGCCGGTCATGCAACTCTCCCATACGGCTCGCGCGACTCACGGCATCCTCTCCGGGCGGCGCCCTGCATCCCGCGGCGGCGGAGCTCGGCACCCCTCACGCAAGGGGACGATGATGCGAATTCCGAAGGGCCGAGGCTTTCCCGTCTGCCTGGCACTGGGGCTCGCGGGTGGGTGCGCCGGCGTTCCCCGGGCCGCCGCGCCGGACGGCGTGCTGGCGATCGTCGGGGCGACGGTCATCGCCTCCGCGGACGCGCCGCCGCTGCCGAACGGAACCGTCGTGATCCGGGACGGCCGCATCGCGCGGGTCGGCCCGGCGGACGCCGTCACGGTTCCTCGCGGCGCCACGGTGGTGGACGCGCGCGGCAGGTTCGTGATCCCGGGGCTGTGGGACA
>DASTNU010000266.1:0-5048 GCA_035720605.1 Longimicrobium sp.
CGCGCCCGTCCCCGCGTGACGCTGCCGTACGCGTCGGACTACCACGCGCCGGTCATGGCGCGCGAGGTGATGGACCTGCTGCGGCCGGAGCGCGGAGGGACGTACCTGGACGGAACGCTGGGCGGCGGCGGCCACGCGCAGGCGCTGCTGGAGCGGGGGGCGGAGGCGCGGCTGGTGGGGGTCGACCGCGATCCCGACGCGCTGGCGGCGGCGGCGGCGCGGCTGGCGCGGTTCGGGGACCGGTTCCGCCCGGTCCGGTCGAACTTCGCGGACGCGGTGGACGCGGCGGGGATCGGGGACGGGACGCTGGACGGCGTGCTGCTGGACCTGGGGATCAGCTCGCACCAGATCGACGTGGACGCCCGCGGCTTCACCTTTCGCCCCGGGGCGCCGCTGGACATGCGGATGGGACAGGCGTCGGCCGGCGAGCCTTCCGCGGCCGACCTGCTGAACACGCTCGACGAGGGGGAGCTCGCCGACGTGTTCTACCGCTACGGCGAGGAGCGCCGCTCGCGCAAGCTGGCGCGCATCGTCGCCGAGATGCGGGAGGAGGCGCCGTTCGAGACCAGCGACCAGCTGCTGCGCGCCATCGACCGCACGCTGGGGCCGCGCACGGAGCCGGCGGACCGCGCGCGCATCTTCCAGGCGCTGCGCATCGCGGTGAACGGCGAGATCGAGTCGCTGGAGCGCGCGCTGGAGCGCTTCAGGGAGGCGCTGGCGCCGGGCGGCGTCTTCGCGATCCTCTCGTACCACTCGCTGGAGGACCGGCTGGTGAAGAACGCGTTCCGCGACTGGAGCCTGGAGTGCGTCTGCCCGCCCGGGCTCCCCGTCTGCCGCTGCCGCGGGCGGGCGCTGGGCCGGACGCTGACGCGCAAGCCGGTCTCCGCCTCGGCGGAGGAGACGGCGGCCAACCCGCGCGCCCGCAGCGCCCGCCTGCGCGGGTGGAGGGCCGCGTGAGCGCCGGCGCCCTGGACGCCCTGCGCGCGCCGATCCGCGCCCGCGCGGCGGAGAAGGCGTCCCGCTGGGAGGCGCCGCAGGGTGACCGCACCCGGCGCCGCGCCCGCCGCCGCGGCTTCCTGCGCCGCGTCCTGGTGGTCCTGGTCGTGGCGGCGGCGCTGGCTTCCGTGGTCTGGCGGCAGACGGAAGGGGTGGCGCGGCAGCGCGAGCTCACCCGCATCCAGAACGAGACCTCCATCGCCGAGGCGGAGCGGGTGGAATGGGCCAACCGCATCCAGGCGCTGCAGACGCGCGCGCGCATCACCCGCGTGGCGCGGCAGCGGCTGGGGCTGCACGTGGCGCGCGACGACGAGATCGTGCTGCTCGCCGTCCCCGCCGCCGCGCTGGCGGAGGGGCCGTGAACGCCAACCCCAACGTTCCCGTCCGCTCCGGCTGGGACAGCGAGACGCGCCTGCGCTCGCGGCGCCGGCTGCTGGTCGTCTGCATGGCGCTGGCGGCGCTGCTGGTGCTGGGGCGCGCGGTGCACCTGCAGGCGTTCCAGGCGGAGCACTGGCGGCAGGTGGCGGCGGAGCAGCAGCAGGCGCGCGTGCCGCTCCCGGCGCGCCGCGGCGCCGTCCTGGACCGCGACGGCGTGCCGCTGGCGCTCACCCGCGAGACCTTCGGCCTCTCCATCGCGCCCAACGAGGTGCGGGACCGCAACGCGCTGGTGGGGGCGATGGCGGACGCGCTGGAGATGGCCCGCGCCGAGGCCCGCCGCGCCACCGATCCCGGGAAGAAGTGGGTCGTCCTTCCCGGCCGCTTCACCGCGGAGCAGCGCCGCGCCCTGGGCGACGGGCGGGGGCTGCACTGGGAGCGGCGGCTGGAGCGGTTCTATCCGCAGGGGCGCGTGGGCCGCGAGATCCTGGGCGTGGTGAGCGGCGACGGGCGGGCGCTGGGCGGCATCGAGCAGGCGATGGACGCCGCGCTGCGCGGCCGCGACGGCTACTCCATCCTGCGCCGCGACGCGAAGGGCAAGCAGGAAGCCTCCGTCGCCCTTCCCGTGGTGGAGGCGGCCGACGGGCACGACGTCTACCTCACCCTCGACTTCGACCTGCAGGAGATCGCGGACGCGGCGCTGGACGAGGCCATCGACAGCACCGGCGCGGCCGGCGGCGACCTCCTCCTCCTCGATCCCCGCACGGGCGAGGTGCTGGCGGCGGTCAGCAAGCGCAGTGGCGGCGTGCGCGGCGCGGGCGCCTTCATCGAGCCGTACGAGCCGGGCTCCGTCCTCAAGCCCTTCTTCGTCTCCACCCTGCTGGCCACAGGCCGCGCGCGGATGGGCGAGCGCGTGAACGGCGAGAACGGCGAGTGGACGGATCCCGACGGCCGCGTGCACCGCGACGTGCACGCCTACGGCTGGATCACCCTGCGCGACGCGCTGCGCGTCAGCAGCAACATCGGGATGGTGAAGTTCGTCCCGCGCCTCTCGCCCGGCCAGCAGTTCGGCTACCTGCGCGACTTCGGCTTCGGCACGCCGACGGGGGTGGATTATCCCAGCGAATCCTCCGGCCGGCTGCCGCGCCCGGACCGCTGGAGCAGGCCCACGGCCGCGTCGCTGGCGACGGGCTACGGGGTGTCCGTCACGCCGCTGCAGCTGGGGCTGGCGTACAGCGCGCTGGCCAACGGGGGCGCGCTGATGGAGCCGCGGCTGGTGCGCGAGGTGCGCGCGGCCGGCGGACGGACCATCGAGCGCCGCGAGCCGCGCGAGGTGCGCCGCGTGATCCCCCGCGCCGTGGCGGCGGAGGTCCGCGACGTGCTCGTCTCCGTCGTCGAGGACGGCACGGCCACGCGGGCGTCGCTGGCGACCTTCGAGGTGGCGGGAAAGACGGGGACGGCGCGGCGGACGGGGGCCAACGGGCGGTACGAAGCCGGTTCCTACAACGCCACCTTCGTCGGCTTCTTTCCCGCGCGCGACCCGCAGCTGACCATCCTGGTGAAGCTGGACCGCCCGCGGGGCGACTACTACGGCGGCCTGACCGCCGCCCCGGTCACGCGCGAGACGCTGCAGGCCATCCTGGCCGCGCGCTCGCCGGGGCTGGACCGGCGCAGCCTGCTGGCGACGCGGATCGCCGTCCAGGCGCCGCCGCCCGTCCCGGTGCCGGGCCGGCGCGGCGAGGAGCCGGCGCCGGAGGGGGCGGAGGGCGTCTACGTCTTCGTCTCCACGGACGGGGTGAGGCGCGCGGCGGACCCGCCCTCCCGCGCGGCGGTGCCGGTGCCGGAGCTCTCCGGGATGCCGCTGCGCGACGCGGCCCGCAGGGTGCACGCGCTGGGGGTGCACGTGCGGGTGCGCGGCACGGGGTTCGTGACCGCGACCCGCCCCGCCGCCGGGGAGCCGGTCGCCCGGGGCGACACGCTGGTGATCGTGGGGGAGGGGAGATGACCAACCGCCACACGACGCTGGGGGAGATCGAGGACCGCCTCGCGCGCGAGAACCTGCTCGCCGGCGAGGCGCGCCTGTCCGACGGCCACGCGGCGCGCGAGGTGTGGGACGTGACGGCGGATTCGCGGCTGGTGCGCGTGGGCGCCGTCTTCTGCGCCTGGCACGGCACCGGCACGGACGGACACCAGTTCCTGCCGCAGGCGTTCCAGGCGGGCGCGTGCGGCGCGGTGGTGGAAGACTGCGTCGAGGAGATCCCCACCCCGCAGCTCTGCGTCACCGACGGCCGCGTGGGCGCCGCGTACGCCGCCGCGGAGTTCTTCGGCGACCCGTGGCTGGGGATGACGCTGGTGGGGGTGACGGGGACGAACGGAAAGACGACGACGGCGGCGATGCTCCGCTACCTGCTGTCGAGCGACGGCCCCGCCGGCTACATCGGCACGCTGGGGGCGATCGGGGCGGACGGCGAGGTGATCCCGGGGACGGAGGGACTGACGACGCCGGGGCCCACGGAGGCCGCGCGCTGGCTGCGCCGCTTTCTGGACGAAGGGGTGGAGCGGGTGGCGATGGAGGTCTCCAGCCACGCGCTGGACCAGGCGCGGATGGCGGCGGCGCGCTTCGACGCCGCCGTCTACACCAACCTGACCCGCGACCATCTGGACTATCACGGGAGCATGGAGGCGTACCGCGACGCCAAGCTGCGCCTCCTGCACCTCCTCAAGCCCGGCGGCGCCGCCGTGCTGAACGCGGACGACCCCGCCTGGCGCGCGGTGGCCGCGCCGATCGGGCGGACGGTGCGCTTCGGGGTCACGCACGCGGGCGCGGCCGACGTGGCGGCCGAGGGCGTGCGCGCGGGGCCCGGCGGGATGGAGTTCACCCTGCGCACCCCCGACGGCGCGGCGCAGGTGGCCCTCCCCCTCTTCGGCGACTTCAACGTCTCCAACGCCACGGCGGCGGCGGCGGTGCTCTGGTCGCTGGGGTGGCCGCCGGAGCGCATCGCCCGGGCGCTGGAGACGCTGCCGCAGGTGCCGGGGCGGCTGGAGCGCATCGCCGGGCCGCCGGAGAGCGCCACGGTGCTGCGCGACTACGCCCACACGCCCGACGCGCTGGAGCGGGCGCTGCAGGCGGTGCGGCCCCTGGTTCCGGGACGGCTGATCGTGGTCTTCGGCGCCGGCGGGGACCGCGACGCGGGGAAGCGGCCGGTGATGGGGCGCATCGCCGCGGAGGGCGCGGACCTGGCCATCCTGACCTCCGACAACCCGCGGACGGAGGACCCGGAGCGCATCCTGGACGACGTGGAGAGCGGCATGGGAAGTGCACCCCGGCTGCGGCTTTCCGACCGCCGCGAGGCCATCCGCACAGCCCTCATCGAAGGACGCACCGACGACCTGGTTCTCCTGGCCGGCAAGGGCCACGAGACCTACCAGATCGTGGGGACGGAGAAGCGCCCCTTCGACGAGCGCGCCATCGTGCGCGAGCTCCTCGCGGAGCTGCAGACCGCATCGGGAGGTGCCGTTTGACCGGGTTTCGCTGGACCGCCGGAGAGGTGCGCCGCGCGCTGGGGACCGAGTCCGCCGCCGGCGACAGGGAGTTCGCGGGGATCTCGACCGACACGCGCAGGATCGAGCCCGGCTCGATCTTCGTCGCGCTGAAGGGGGCCAGCTTCGACGGGCAC
>DASTNU010000267.1:0-2125 GCA_035720605.1 Longimicrobium sp.
CGCCAGCAGCTGGACGAGATCCGGGAGCAGCTGCAGGCGCAGAGCGTGCTGCGCCCCGAGCTGCTGGAGATGCTCCGCGGCTACCCCAGGGACGCCGACCCCATGGCGGCGCTGCGCACCGCCATCTCGGCGCTGGGCATGTTCGACGCCTCCTCCGACGACATCACGTCGGATTCCGTGCGGCAGAAGTCGCTCTTCCTGACGGCGCAGGCGCCCACCATCGTGGCGGCGTACGACCGGCTGCGGAAGGGCAAGGAGGCGCTGGAGCCGCGGCCGGAGCTGGGCTTCGCGGCCAACTTCCTCTACATGCTCAACGGCGAGGTGGCCAACGACACCCGCTGCCGCACCATGGACACGGCGCTGGTGCTGCACGCCGAGCACGGCATGAACGCCAGCACCTTCGCGGCGCGCGTCACCGCCGGCACCCTTTCCGACGTCTACTCCGCCATCACCTCCGCCATCGGCACGCTCAAGGGCCCCAGCCACGGCGGCGCCAACGTGGAGGTGATGAACATGCTCCGCGAGATCGACGAGAGCGGCGAGGACCCGGGCGCCTGGGTGCGCAACGCGCTGGGCGAGGGCAAGAAGATCATGGGCTTCGGCCACCGCGTGTACAAGGCGACGGACCCGCGCGCCACGGTGCTGCGCGAGCTGGCGGACCGGATCATGAACGAGGCGGGCGAGACCCGCTGGCTGGACCTGTCCGACCGCATTCGCGCGGTGATGGCGGAGGAGATGGAGAAGAAGGGGAAGAAGATCTACCCGAACGTGGACTTCTTCTCGGCCTCCGTCTACACCACGCTGGGGATCGAGATGGACCTGTTCACTGCCGTCTTCGCCATCGCGCGGATGCCGGGGTGGACGGCGCACCTGATGGAGCAGTACGCCGACAACCGCCTCATCCGGCCGGGTTCGGACTACCTGGGCCCGCGCGGCCTCAAGGTGACGCCGCTGGACCAGCGCTAGGCGCGCGCACGGCGAACGCGCAGACCGGGGCGCGGCGGGCTCCCCGCCGCGCCCAAGTTTTTAGTGCCAAGTGCCAAGTGCCTAGTGCCAAGGAGAAGACTGGTCGGGGCACTCCGCATCAGGATCTGTTACTTGGCACTTGGTACTTGGCACTTGGCACTTGGCACTTGGCACTTCGACCCATCCATCCCTCAACCCGGTTCTGATCCCATGAGCGACTGGCGGCCCACCGCCCCGCAGGGCGGGGAGCGCATCGAGATCCGCGGCGGCGCGCTGCACGTTCCCGACAACCCCGTCCTTCCCTTCATCGAGGGCGACGGCACCGGCCCGGACATCTGGCACGCCTCGCAGCCCGTCTTCGACGCGGCGGTGGAAAAGGCCTACGGGGGATCGCGCCGCATCCACTGGATGGAGGTGCTGGCGGGGGAGAAGGCCTTCAACGCCACCGGCGACTGGCTCCCCGAGGCCACGCTGGACGCCTTTCGCGCCTACCTGGTGGGGATCAAGGGCCCGCTCACCACGCCGGTGGGCGGCGGCATCCGCTCGCTGAACGTGGCCCTGCGCCAGGAGCTGGACCTGTACGCCTGCGTGCGCCCCGTCCGCTGGTTCGAGGGCGTGCCCTCGCCGGTCAAGCGTCCGGGCGACGTGGACATGATCATCTTCCGCGAGAACACCGAAGACATCTACGCGGGGATCGAGTTCGAGGAGGGGACGGAGGACGCCGCGAAGTTCCGCCAGCTGCTGGCCGACGGCTTTGCCGCGCGCTTCCGCAAGGTGCGCTTTCCCGACACCACCGGCTACGGCATCAAGCCCGTGAGCCGCGAGGGGACGGAGCGGCTGGTGCGCGCGGCGATCGACTACGCGCTGCGGCAGGGGCGCCGGTCGGTGACGCTGGTGCACAAGGGGAACATCATGAAGTTCACCGAGGGCGCCTTCAAGAACTGGGGATACGCGCTGGCCCGGCGCGAGTTCGGCGCGGTGGACTACGAGGGCGGGCCGTGGCAGGTGATCGACCGCGACGGACGCCGGGTCATCGTCAACGACGTGATCGCCGACGCCTTCCTGCAGCAGATCCTCACGCGGCCCAGGGAGTACGACGTCATCGCCACGCTGAACCTGAACGGCGACTACATCTCCGACGCGCTGGCCGCGCAGGTGG
>DASTNU010000268.1:0-7522 GCA_035720605.1 Longimicrobium sp.
CAGCCGCTTCGCCTCGCCCTCGCCGCGCGCGATGACGACGGCCTCGCGCACGGCGGGGTGGGCGAGCAGCGCGGCCTCGATCTCCCCCGGCTCGATGCGGAAGCCGCGGATCTTCACCTGCGCGTCGGTACGGCCCAGGAACTCCAGCGTCCCGTCGTCCTTCCACCGCACCCGGTCGCCGCTGCGGTAGACCCGCTCCCGCCGGCCGAGGAGCTCCACCTGCACGAACTTCTCCGCCGTCAGCTCCGGCCGCCCCACGGATCCCAGCGCCAGTCCATCCCCCGCGCAGCACAGCTCGCCGGGGACGCCGACGGGCACCGGGCGCAGCGACGCGTCCAGCACGTACGCCCGCGTGTTGGAGATCGGCTTGCCGATCGGCAGCGAGCCGCGCTCCAGGTCCTCCGGGCGCAGGTCGTGGGTGGTGGTGAACGTCGCGTTCTCCGTCGGCCCGTAGCCGTTCATCAGCCGCAGCGCCGGGAAGCGCTCCAGCACCCGCGCCGCGTGCGGCGGAGAGACGACGTCGCCGCCGGTCATCAGGTGGCGCAGCCCGCCCAGGCTCTCCAGCTGCTCGTCCACCAGCTGGTGGAAGAGGCCGGCCGTCAGCCAGACGTGCGTCACCCCGTGCTCCCGCATCGCCGCCGCGAGATCTTCCAGCGACGGCGTCTCCGGCGGGTAGACGGCCACCCGGCCGCCGTTGAGCACCGCCGGCCACAGCTCCAGCGGGTACGCGTCGAAGGAGAGCGGCGCGAGCTGCAGCCACACCTGCTCCGACCCGTAGTCGGCGTAGCTCGCCCCGCGCGACAGGCGCACGACGCCGCGGTGCGGCACGGCCACGCCCTTGGGCCGCCCGGTGGAGCCGGAGGTGAACGACACGTACGCCTCCGCCTCCGGCGTCACCACCGGGAGCTCGACGTCGGGCACCTCGCCGGCATCCTCCGCCAGCGAGACGACGGGTCCGGTGAAGGCGGCGAGCGACTCCGGCACCTGGTCGCGCACGACCAGGACGGAGATCGACGCATCCTCCATCATCCCCGCCAGCCGCTCCGCGGGATAGGCGGAATCCAGCGGCACGTACGAGCCGCCGGCCTTCAGCGCCGCCAGGGTCACGACGGGCGCCTCCAGCGACCGCTCCAGCGCCATGCCGACCCGGTCCCCGGCCTTCACCCCGGCCGCGACCAGCCGCCGGGCGAGGGCGTCCGAGCGCGCGTCCAGCTCCGCGTAGGTCACCGTCTCGCCGCGGTAGACCAGGGCGACGGCGTCCGGGGTGGCGGCGGCCTGCGCGGAGAAGAGCGCGTGGATGGTCGCCTCGCGCGGGTACTCCGTCTCCGGGCCGGCGGACCAGGCCAGGAGCGTCCGGCGCTCCTCCTCCGACGCCAGCTCCACCGCGCTCACCCGCGCGTCCGGCTCCGCGGCCACGGCGCGCAGCAGCGCCGCGTACTGCTCCAGCAGCCGCCGGATGGTGGAGGCGTCGAAGAGCGCGGTGCGGTAGAAGACGCCCAGGTGCAGGCCGTCCGGCCGCTCCACCGCGCCCAGCGTCAGGTCGTACTTGGCCTCGCCGCTCCCCAGCTCCACCCGCTCCGCGCGCAGGCCGTCCAGCCCCAGCGCCCGCTCCTCGTTGTTCTGCAGGACGAAGACGGCCTGGAAGACCGGGCTGTGGGCCAGGCTGCGCTCCGGCTGCACCTCTTCCACCAGCCGCTCGAAGGGCAGGTCCTGGTGGGCGTACGCCTGCAGCGTGGTCTCGCGCACCCGCGCCAGCAGCTCGCGGAAGGTGGGATCGCCCGAGAGGTCGGTCCGCAACGCCAGCGTGTTGACGAAGAAGCCGATCAGCCCCTCGGTCTCCGCGCGGGTGCGCCCGGCGATGGGGCTGCCCACCACCACGTCGTCCTGCGCCGAGCAGCGCGCCAGCAGCACCTGCCAGGCGCCCAGCAGCGTCATGAACAGGGTGGCGCCCTCGCGCCGCGCCAGCGACGCCAGCGTCTCCGCCAGCTCGGGGGGCAGCGCCAGCCGCTCGCTGGCCCCGGCGTGGTCCTGGTCCGCGCTGCGCGGCCGGTCCGTCGGCAGCTCCAGCACGGCGGGGGCGCCGGCCAGCCGCTCCTTCCACCATCCCAGCTGCCGCTCCAGCTCGCCGCCGGACAGGTGCTCGCGCTGCCACAGGGCGTAGTCGGCGTACTGGATCGGCAGCTCCGCCAGCGGCGACGGCTCGCCGCGGCGGAAGGCGGCGTAGAGGGCGGAAAGCTCGCCGTAGAGCACGGCCATGCTCCACCCGTCGCTCACGGCGTGGTGCATCGCCAGCAGCAGCAGGTGGTCGTCGCCGGCCACGCGGAACAGGTGGGCGCGGAAGAGCGGGCCGCGCGCCAGGTCGAAGGGGCGGGCGGCCTCTTCCCGCAGCCGCCGCAGCGCCTCGTCCTCGCCCGCGGCGGCCTCGATCTCCAGCGACAGCGTCGCGGCGGGGGCGATCACCGGCACCGGCTCGCCGCCCTCCACCGCGAAGGTGGTGCGCAGCACCTCGTGCCGCCGGACGATCTCCTCCAGCGCGCGCTCCAGGACGGCCGCGTCCAGCGCCCCGCGCAGCCGCAGCGCCACGGGGACGTTGTACGCGCTGCGCCCCGGCTCCAGCTGCTCCAGGAACCACAGCCGCTGCTGCGCGAAGGAGAGCGGGAGCGCCTCCTCCTCCCACGGCTCTTCTTCCACCCCGGCGGCGGCGCCGCCGGCGTCGGCGGTCCACCCCTCAGCCGCCTCGCGCTCCGCGGGCGGCGGCTCCTCCCGCGACCGCATGCGCTCCTCGGCGGGCGCCGCCGGCTCGGCGGCGCGCACCCGCACCACCTCCGCGGCCAGCGCGGCGAGGGTGGGGTGCTCGAAGATCGTGCGCAGCGGCAGCTCGCAGCCGAACAGGTCGCGGATGCGCGAGAGCACTCGGGTGGCCAGGAGCGAGTGCCCGCCCAGCACGAAGAAGTCGTCGGCCGCGCCCACCCGCTCCAGCCCCATCACCTCCACCCACACCGCCGCCAGCGCCTGCTCGGTGGGCGTGCGCGGGGGCACGTACCCGCCCTCCGCGGCGAGCTCCGGCTCCGGCAGCGCGCGGCGGTCCACCTTGCCGTTGGGCGTCAGCGGCAGCGCCTCCATGGGCACGACGGCCGACGGCACCATGTAGCCCGGCAGCGTGCGCCGCAGCGCCTGCCGCAGCTCGCCGGGGGCCGGCATCTCCTCGCCGACCACGTACGCCACCAGCCGGCTGCCGCCCGCGGGGTCCGGACGCGGGACCACCGCCGCCTGGCGCACGCCGGCGCAGGCGAGGAGGGCGGCCTCCACCTCGCCCGGCTCCACGCGGAAGCCGCGGATCTTGACCTGCGCGTCGGTGCGGCCCAGGAACTCCAGCGTCCCGTCCTCCCGCCAGCGCACCCGGTCCCCCGTGCGGTAGACGCGCTCCGCGCGGCCGTCCACCCGCACGGTGACGAACGTCTCCGCCGTCAGCTCCGGCAGGCCCACGTAGCCCAGGGCCAGCCCGTCGCCCGCGGCGCACAGCTCGCCGGGAACGCCCACGGGGACCGGGCGCAGCGCGGCGTCCAGCACGTGCACGCGCGTGCCGGCGACCGGCCGGCCGATGGGGATGGAGCCGCGCGCCGCATCTTCGGCGCGGACGTCGTGGCAGCAGGTGAAGGTGGTGTTCTCCGTGGGCCCGTAGCCGTTGGTCAGCCGCAGCGCGGGGAAGCGCTCCAGCACCCGTGCCGCGTGCGCGGGGGACAGGACGTCGCCGCCGGCCAGCAGCTGGCGCAGCCCGCCCAGCGCCTCCAGCTGCTCGTCCACCATCTGGTGGAAGAGACCGGCGGTGAGCCACAGGACCGTGACGCCGTGCTCGCGCAGGGTGGCGGCGAGCCCCTCCAGCGTGGGCGCCTCCGGGGGATGGACGACCAGGCGCCCGCCGTTCAGCAGCGGCGCCCACAGCTCCAGCGTGGAGGCGTCGAACGACAGCGGCGCCAGCTGCAGGAAGACCTGCTCCGGCCCGAAGTCCCCGAAGCCGGTGCCGCGCACCAGCCGCACGACCGCCCGGTGCGGCACCGCGACGCCCTTCGGCCGGCCCGTGGAGCCGGAGGTGAACATCACGTACGCCTCGGACTCCGCCGTCACGTCGACGCCGGGCAGGGTCACGTCCACCGCCCCGCCCTCGCCGGCATCCGCCAGGGAGAGGACGCGTCCCGCGAAGCCGACGAGGGACTCCGGCACCTGGTCGCGGACGATGACGACGGACACCGCGGCGTCCTCCATCATCCCCGCCAGCCGCTCCGCGGGATACGCGGCGTCCAGCGGGACGTACGATCCGCCCGCCTTGAGCACCGCCAGGATGGCGGCGGGAACCTCCAGCGAGCGCTCCAGCGCCAGCCCCACGCGGTCCCCCGCGCGGACGCCCGCCGCCGCCAGCGCCCCGGCCAGCGCGTCGGAGCGCGCGTCCAGCTGTGCATACGTCAGCGCCTCGCCGCCGAAGACGGCGGCGACGGCGTCCGGCGTCTCCGCGGCCCGGGCGCGGAAGAGGGCGTGGAGGGTCGCGTCGCGCGGGTAGTCGGCCGCGGTGGACTCGTCCGCCACCTCGCCCGGCCGCGCGAGCAGCAGGTCGCGGACGCGCCGGTCCGGGTGCCGGGCCGCCTCTTCCACCACGCGGGCGAAGTGCGCCAGCAGCTGCTCCGCCGTGGACGCGTCGACGAGCCCGGCGTCGTACTCCAGCACGGCCGCCAGCCCGTCCTGCCGCTCCGCCACCACCAGGTTCAGGTCGAAGCGCGCGCTGGCGCGGCTCACCTGCACCGGCTCCGCCTCCACGCCGGGGATGCGCAGCTCCTCCCGCGCGAAGTTCTGGAAGGCGAACGCCGCCTGGAAGACGGGCGACCACCCGCCGGAACGCTCGGGGTTCAGCTCGTCCACCAGCTTCTCGAAGGGCAGCTCCTGGTGCGCGTAGGCGCCCAGCGTGGCCTCGCGGACGCGGGCCACCAGCTCGCGGAACGTCGGGTCGCCGGAAAGGTCCGTCCGCAGCGGCAGCGTGTTGACGAAGAAGCCGATGAGCGGCTCCAGCTCGGCGTGCGTGCGCCCGGCGATCGGGCTGCCGACCACCACGTCGTCCTGGCCGGCGTACCTGCCCAGGAGGACGGCGTACGCGGCCAGCAGCACCATGAACGGCGTGGCGTCCGTCGCCGCCGCCACCGCCCGCACGGCGGCGAAGGTGTCGCCGGAGAGGGAGGCGTGGTGCGCCGCCCCCGCGCGGGCGCGCGCCGCGGAGCGCGGCCGGTCCGTCGGCAGCTCCAGCAGCTCGGGGGCGCCGGCCAGCCGCTCCTTCCACCACGCCAGCTGGCGGTCCATCTCGCCGCCGGCCAGGTCGCGGCGCTGCCAGTCGGCGTAGTCCGCGTACTGCAGCGGCAGCGGCGCCAGCGGCGACGGCTCGCCGCGCGCGAAGGCGGTGCAGAGCGCCGCCAGCTCCCGCATCAGCACCCCGATGCTCCACCCGTCGGTGACGGCGTGGTGCATGGCGACCAGCAGCACGTGCGCGTCCGGCGCGATCCGGAAGAGGCGCGCGCGGAAGAGCGGCCCCCGGGCCAGGTCGAACGCCGCGTCCGCCTCCTCGCGCACGCGCCGCATCGCCTCGTCCTCGTCAGCGACGGGCTCCACCTCCAGCCGCAGCGGGGCGGCGGGGGCGATCACCTGCACGGGCTCGTCGTCCACCACCGCGAAGGTGGTGCGCAGCGACTCGTGGCGGCGGACGATCTCCCCCAGCGCGCGCTCCAGGACGCCCGCGTCCAGCGTCCCGCGCAGCCGCAGCGCCAGGGGGACGTTGTAGCTGCTGTCGCCGGGCGTCAGCTGGTCCAGGAACCACAGCCGCTGCTGCGCGAAGCTCAGCGGCAGCGGGCCGTCGAGGTCGATGGCCGTGAGCGGCGACGCGTCGGCCTGCTCGCTGCCGGCGATGCACGCGGCGAGGCCGGCGACGGTCGGCTGCTCGAAGAGGGCCCGCAGCGGCACCTCCGCGTCGAACGCCTTGCGGATGCGGGAGACCACGCGCGTGGCCAGCAGCGAGTGCCCGCCCAGCGCGAAGAAGTCGTCGTGGACCCCCACCCGCTCCAGCCCCATCACCTCCGCCCAGATCGCCGCCAGCACCTCCTCCGCCGGCGTCCGCGGCGCGACGTACTCCTCCGCCGCCTCCGCGAAGTCGGGCTCGGGGAGGGCGCGGCGGTCCACCTTGCCGTTGGGGTTGAGGGGCAGCGCCTCCAGCGGCACGATGAACGACGGCACCATGTAGTCCGGCAGCGTGCTCCGCAGCGCCTCCCGCAGCTCCGCCGGCGCCGCCATCTCCTCGCCCACCACGTACGCGACGAGGCGCTTGCCCCCCGCGGCGTCCGGCCGCGCGATCACCGCCGCCTGCTTCACCCCGTCCAGCGCCAGCAGCGCCGCCTCGACCTCCCCCGGCTCGATGCGGAAGCCGCGGATCTTCACCTGCGCGTCGGTACGGCCCAGGAACTCCAGCGTCCCGTCGTCCTTCCACCGCACCCGGTCGCCGCTGCGGTAGACCCGCTCCCGGCGGCCGAAGAGCTCCACCTCCACGAACTTCTCCGCCGTCAGCTCCGGCCGGCCCACGTACCCCAGCGCCAGCCCGTCCCCCGCGCAGCACAGCTCGCCGGGGACGCCGATCGGCACCGGCCGCAGCGCACCGTCCAGCACGTACGCCCGCGTGTTGGAGATCGGGCGGCCGATGGTGATCGACCCCGCCTGCAGGTCCTCCGGCCGGACGTCGTGGCTGGTGGTGAAGACGGTGTTCTCCGTCGGCCCGTAGCCGTTCATCAGCCGCAGCGCCGGGAAGCGCTCCAGCACCCGCGCCGCGTGCGCCGGAGAGACGACGTCGCCGCCGGTCATCAGGTGGCGCAGCCCGCCCAGGCTCTCCAGCTGCTCGTCCACCAGCTGGTGGAAGAGGCCGGCCGTCAGCCAGACGTGCGTCACCCCGTGCTCCCGCATCGCCGCCGCGAGACCTTCGAGCGACGGCGTCTCCGGCGGGTAGATGGCCATCCGGCCGCCGTTGAGCACCGCCGGCCACAGCTCCAGCGGGTACGCGTCGAAGGAGAGCGGGGCCAGCTGCAGCCACACCTGCTCCGGGCCGTAGTCGGCGTAGCTCGCCCCGCGGGTCAGGCGCACCACGCCGCGGTGCGGCACCGCCACGCCCTTGGGCCGGCCGGTGGAGCCGGAGGTGAACGACACGTACGCCTCCGCCTCCGGCGTCACCTCCGGGAGCTCGACCTCGGGCGCGTCGAACGCATCCTGCGCCGCGAGCGACACGACGGGGCCGGTGAACGCGGCGAGCGACTCCGGCACCGTGTCGCGCACGACCAGGACGGAGATCGACGCATCTTCCAGCATCCCCGCCAGCCGCTCCGCGGGATAGGCGGAATCCAGCGGCACGTACGAGCCGCCCGCCTTGAGCGCCGCCAGGGTGACGACGGGCGCCTCCAGCGACCGCTCCAGCGCCATGCCGACGCGGTCCCCGGCCTTCACCCCG
>DASTNU010000269.1:0-2204 GCA_035720605.1 Longimicrobium sp.
CGGCACCTCGACGCGTGTGGATCGATCCACTTTCCGCGCCCCGCGGGCGCGGAGGGACGACGGGAGGACATCGTGGAGAACGCGGCATCCAGGCTGGGCGGCGCCCTCACCGGCGGCGAGGTGAACGTGGGTTCGATCGAGCGAGTCGCGTCGCTCTTCGGCGGCGGGATCCTGGCGGGCGCGGGGCTCAAGCGCGGCGGCGCGGCGGGGGCGGTGATGAGCCTGGCGGGCGCCATCCTGCTGCACCGCGGCGCCACGGGCCACTGCCACGTCTACGGCGCGCTCGGCATCGACACCGCCGGCGACACGGCCTCCCCCCGGCGCGGCGCCATGCCGGCGGAGGGCGAGGTGGGCGCCGTGCACGTGGAGGCGTCCATCACCGTCAACCGCATGGCCGAGGAGTTGTACCGCTACTGGCGCGACTTCACCCACGCGCCCAGCTACATGGACCGCATCCTCGCCGTGCGTGTGATCGACGAGCGGACCACGCGGTGGACGGCGGAGGGGCCGCGCGGGCGCACCTGGGAGTGGACGTCGGAGGTCACGGAAGACGTGCCCGGCTGGCGGATCGCCTGGCACACGCTGCCGGGATCGGACCTCCCCAACCGCGGCTCGGTGGAGTTCACGCCCGGGCGCATCGGCGAGACGGTGGTGCGGTACACGGTGGAGTTCCTGGCTCCGGGCGGCGTGGTGGGCCAGGCGATCGCGAACGCCTTCCCCCAGATGCCCGAGAAGATGATCCAGGAGGACCTGCGGCGCTTCAAGACGGTGATGGAGGCGGGGATGGTCGTGGGCCTGGACGATTCCCCCACGCCGAGCGTCACCTGATCCGCCCACAGGATTGCATCGGAGCAACCTCTTCAAGATTGACCCTCACACGGAGCCAGCGGAGTCAACGGAGTACGGGCACGAGTTCTACTCCGTTGACTCCGTGTGAGGTAACGCGGTTCCCCTGATCACGCCGGGCACTCGTCTCCGCGCGCGATACCATGTATCATCCGTCGCCACATGACGATGAGTCGCGGATTCACGCTACGGGAGCCGAGATGGCGGAATACACGCTGGTAGCGGAAAAGACGGGTGAGCTGCGGATGGATGCGGCGGCCAGGGAAGAGCGCTACGCCACCCTCGCCTCGCAGATCGAGGCCGCGCTGGCGGGCGAGCCGGACCTCACGGCGGCGATGGCGTCCATCGCGTGCCTGCTGCACAACGGCTTTCCGTACTATTTCTGGACGGGCTTCTACCGGCGGGTGGGACCCACGCGATTGCTGGTGGGTCCGTACCAGGGAACGCTGGGATGCCTGGACATCGACTTCGCGCGCGGCGTGTGCGGCGCCTGCGCCACGCGCGAGGAAACCATCATCGTCGACGACGTGCACGCGTTTCCCGGACACATCGCCTGCGACTCCGCGTCCGCGTCGGAGATCGTGGTGCCCGTGTTCGGCGCCCGCGGCGAGCTGATCGCCGTGCTGGACGTGGACAGCACCCTCCCCGCCGCATTCGACGAGGTGGACCGCCGCTGGCTCGAGCGGATCGTCGCCCTGCTGCGCGAGAAAGAGGCGATGCCCGTGGTGTGGCGGGGGTGAGGGTGGTTGGGCCGGCATCCGTCCAAGCGAGTGAACTCGCCGCAACAACTGCGGAAAGCCCCGCAAACTGCGCGGGGCTTCAACTGCTCGACCTCAACTGCACGACACATCATGCGACGACCGTGGACGCAGTTGTACGTACATCTCGTCTGGTCCACATGGAAGCGCGCGCCGCTCATCACGCCGGAAATCGAGCCGCGAATCTACAGCGTGTTGCACCACCAGGCTTCTGAGCTCGGCGCCGACGTGCTGGCGATCGGTGGGATGGAGGATCACGTGCACGTGCTGGCGCGCTTCACGCCGACCATCGCGCTGTCGACGCTGGTTCAGCGGATGAAGGGAGCATCCTCCCACTTTGTGACCCACGTGCTCCGTGCGGAGCAGGCGTTCAAGTGGCAGGGTGCCTATGGCGCGTTCGCGCTGACCAAACGAGCCGTGCCACACGTCAGGGCATACGTGCTGAATCAGCGGTCCCACCACGCGGCGGGAACCCTGTACCGCGATCTGGAACGCACGGAAGAGTAGTTGAAGCCTCACCTCCGAACGGCGCCGTTTGCCGTTCGGCGGTGAGGCTTTCCGCCGTTGTTGCGGCGAGTTTACTCGCTCCGGCGCGGAGCC
>DASTNU010000270.1:0-2665 GCA_035720605.1 Longimicrobium sp.
GGTGGCGCTGACGGATGTGGGACAGAGCCTCCAGGAGGCCGTGGGCCCCGTCCTGCAGGAGACAGGGTGGCTTGGCCTGGGATCGCTCAGGTCCCTCGTCGACTCGCTGGGCGACCCGCGGCTCGCTACGACCGCAAGCTACGCCTACATCCCCGGAGTCCACGAGATCCCGGCAGCACCGGTCCGCGATGAGGAACTGCGGGACCGCATCGCCCAGGTGGTGCGCGAGTATGTCGCCGCGTCTCTGACCGCGGTGCCGCTGGCGGTTGCGGCCGACCACGCTCGCCAGGTCCTGGGGCAGGAAGTACTCGACACGTCGTGGGCCGGGTACAACGCGTTCAAGCCGCTGCTGCAGAGTGTTCCCGACCTGGGGATGTCGATCGTGACATCGATCCCCTCGACCCCCGGATACCTGTTCATCCCCGGAGTGCATCCCTGGCCGGAGCCGGGAGGCCTTTCCGCGCCGAAAGTGAAGCGCGGCATTGAGAACTGGATCTGGGAGGGTCCGCCTTCGCTGTCTCCGGCCACATACGCCGAAGTCTTCCGGATGCTGGCCGATCGCCTTCCCGCGGTGGTGACCGACCTCGGCCAGCTGAGCCGGGCGATCTACGAGCAGCTGAGCGAGCGCGGGATGCCCACGCCGCGGGGTGAGATCGTGCGGATCGTTACCGGCCTCAGCATCGCGGCATATCCGCTCTCCGCGCCCGGACCGCACGACCCGCGCGCGATCGCGGAGTCGTTCTTCGAATTCATGCTCCATCTCAGCCAGAGGCAGCAACCCGCCCCGTCCGCCGAGGAGGAGGTCGCGCTCAGGGAGCAGATCCTGGGCGGAGTATGATCGTCCGGGTTTGCCGCCACGGGGCGGGGCGTTGATGGAGGAGCCATGACTCCGTCATTCTGTTCCTCGGGCATGGGCGAATGAAGGGGCGCTTCCCCGCGCGGAGGAAGCGCCCCTTCCGCTTCACGATCCGGAGTGCCAACCGGCTCGGCTGCCGGCCTTCCCCATCGACCGAAACGAAAACCACGTCACGCAGAGCGGCGGAAAACCCCCCGTTCGGTCCTGTGCTTCGCTGCGTCCTCCGCGTGACTGCCGTTCTTCCTCACCTGGAGCCCGGAGTCGCGGTGCAGACGAGCTCTGCTCACTCCGCTGGCTCTGCGTGAGGCCTTCGTTTCAGTCTTCGGTTCAGTATCCCGGGTTCTGCGTGAGCAAGGGATTGACGGCGATGGCCTCCGCGGGGATAGGGAGGAACCGGTCGCGGTCGGTGAGGGTGAGCGTCACCTTGGGCACGCTGCTGTCGCGGGCGATGCAGCTGCTGCACCCGCTGGGGCGCGGGCGGTTCCAGAACGCGCGCGCCGCGTTGGTGCTGTACTGCTCGATGCGCGCCCTGGCCCACGCCCAGTTGCGCTGCGAGTCGAAGTGCCCCTCGCCCTCCGCCGCGAACTCGTAGCGCCGCTCCAGGAACACCGCGTCCTTGAACTCCTGCTTGCCCAGCCCCGCGGGAAGGTCCGGCACGCCGGCGCGGCGGCGCACCTGGTTCACCAGCCCGCGCGCCTCTTCGGTGGGCCCGGCGTTCTCGTTGATGGCCTCCGCCAGCAGCAGCAGCACGTCGGCGTAGCGCAGGAGGATGAAGTTGGGCTCCTCCGCCCCGTCCTGCGAGCCCGGGACCTTGTCCATGTACTTGTGCGGCACCGGCGAGGCGTGCCCGTACGCGTTCACCGCGTTCGCCGTGCTGTCCCAGGTGACGGTGGCGCCCGACTTCTTGGTGTAGGTCAGCAGCCAGGTGGCCGCCCGGCGCGTGTCGTCGGCGTGGTAGCTGTAGAAGAACGGCCACTCCACCCCGAACGAGGGGTTCTGGCTGTCGCACCAGGGAAAGTCCGTCTGCGCGGGGAGCGGGCGCGGCGCGTACTGGTCGCACATGTGCCCGCCGGCCCCGGGCGAGCGGAGGTTCTGGATGTCGAAGACGACCTCGGCGTTGTTCTCGTTGGTCTGCGAGAACACGTTCGCGTAGCCGGGCAGCAGCTGGTAGCGGCCGCTCGCCACCACCTCGCGGGCGTACCGCTCCGCCTGCTGGAACGCCGCCGCGCCCCCGCCGGCCACGTTGCCGAACTGCAGGTACACCTTGGCCAGCAGCGTCTTCGCCGCGCCGCTGGTGGCGCGGCCCACGTCGCGGCCGGTGTAGCCCAGGGGGAGCACCGCCGCCGCGGCCTGCAGGTCGGCGATGATGGCGGCGTACACCTCCGCCTGCGGCGCGCGCGGGCGCCGCACGTCGTCCAGCGACCTGGTCTCGTTCTGGTACAGCGGCACGTCGCCGAACATCCGCACCAGGTTGAAGTAGTGGTAGGCGCGAAGGAAGCGCGCCTCGGCCACGATGCGGTCGCGCAGCCCCGCGTCCATGTCCTGGATCGCCGGCACGTTGTCGATGACCGCGCTGGCCCGGTTCACCGCGTGGAACGCCGACTGCCAGACCCCGATGACGTAGTTGTGCGCCGGGTGCACCCGGTAGATGTCGGGCTCGGTGCGCTCGTTGGTGGCGCCCAGGCGCAGCGTCATCACCTCGGTGGGGTAGTCGGTCAGCATCCACCAGTGCCGGCCGTAGTACTCCGTGTCGTCGATCCCCAGCGCGTCCACGTCGGCCTGGAAGCCGTCGTACGCCCCCGCCAGCGC
>DASTNU010000271.1:0-4960 GCA_035720605.1 Longimicrobium sp.
GGCCCGCGCGGGCCGATCATCCACGTGCTTGAAAGCGGGTTGAACGCGAAGCGCCATCTTTCCCCGCGTCCGGACGGAAGGCAGGACCCGCACGACACCCTTTCGCACAGGAGAACTGCCATGACGACCAGCGCGCCCGACGTACGCACGGCCGCGGACGAGCCCGTTGCGACGACGCAGCCCGTACTCACCTCGCAGCAGCTCCGCAGGATCGCCGAGGGGGTGAGCGGCTATCGCGGCAGCCCCCGCTTCTGGCTGGTCCTGACCCAGGGCGAGGACGGCAGCCTCGCGTACCGGGCGGAGCCGGAAGACCCCGGCTCCCTGCCCAACGCCGTCGTGATCCCCTGCCAGACCCCCCTGGCCGCCGAACGCCCGCCGGTCGTCTCCGCCACCATCCAGGCGGCGGGCGCCGAGCCGGTGGACCTGCTGCACCTGCACCTGGAGGATGACGAGGGGCACGTGATCCACACCGCGGACGCCGTGTTCTGGGGCGAGTCGTCCGTGGAGAAGTTCGTGGTGCCCTACTACGCCTCGGTGTACGGCAACGACGCCGGGGAGGCGGTGACGGATCTGCTGAACACCTACAACGGGACCGGTGCGGCGGAGGGCGCGGAGCTGGAAGGGACGGAGGGCGAGCCCAACCCGACGGAGGTGTACGGCCTGGTGCACATCCCCCGCTCGGAGTACATCGAGCTGGACCTCGAGCCCACCGCGCAGCAGTCCACGCGGCACGCGCACCACGAGCGCTTCGCCGTGCTCGCCTTCAACCCCGTGACCGGCAGGCACCGCGTCGTCACGGTGGAGGAGTACCGGAAGCGGCGGGGCGGTTCGTGACCAGCTCGCGGAACAGGGGATCGCGGCCGATGAAGCCCGCCAGCTCCGGGCGGGCGGCCACCAGCGAGTCCAGCAGCCGGCGCGCGGCCTGGCGCTCGCCCAGCAGCAGGCGGACGTAGGCCTCGTCGTACGCCAGCGAGAGCCGGACCTCGCGGTCGCTCGCCGCCTCCGCGCGCGCCCGGGCCAGCACGGCCCGGGCGCTGTCGCGCGCCCCCGCGCGGGCCAGCACCGCCGCCACCAGCGCGCGGCGAAAGAGCGGGCTGTACGCGCGCCCCTCCGCCTGCGCGCGGGCGGGCGGGTCCAGCCGCTCCAGCTCGGCCAGCAGCCGCCAGGCCAGCGCCGGGTCGGCGGGGCGCGCGGGGTCGTCGCGCAGCAGGGCCAGCGCGCACTCGCGAAAGCGCCAGTCGGCGGGGAACTGCCGCCTGCCCTGCTCGCACACGCCGGCCGCCGCGCGGTAGTCGGCCAGCAGCGACGCGCTGTGGTAGAGGCGGAAGAGGATCTCGTCGGCGTCGGCCAGCCAGGCGTCCTCGGCCAGGGCGCGGCGGGCGGCCTGGTCGCTCTCGGCGAAGCGGCCGCGAAAGCGCAGCAGCACGGAGAGCGTGCTCCACGCGCTGGCCCGCGACGGCTCGGCCTCCACCGCGGCGCGCAGGTCGCGCTCGGCGCCGTCCAGCCGCGCCGCCTGCCCCGCGGTGTCGCCCGGGGCCGCGGCGGTCACCCAGCGCGTGCGGCCCCGCAGCTCCAGCGCCGCGGCGCTCCCCGGCTGGCGCTGCAGGGCGCGCTCCGCCAGCTCCGCCGCCCGGGCGAAGAGCGCGGCGCGGCGGCGCGGATCGTCCGCCAGCCGCGCGAGCTCGCCCGCCACCCACCCCCGCTCCACCAGCGGCCGCGTCCAGCGTGGATCGGCCGCGGCGGCGCGGACCAGGAGCGAGTCCGCCCGCTCCAGCAGGCGCACGGCGGAGCCGCGGTCCAGCGTCTCTCGCCGCTCGCCCAGCCGCGCGGCGTCGTCGCGCAGCTGCAAGGCGCGCAGCACCAGGGCGTAGGCGGCGGCGCTGCGCGTCTCCGCGCGGGCCTGGCGCAGGCGCACCTCCTCTCCCAGGCGCCGGCGCAGAAAGCCGGCGACCTCCTCGGCCAGGGCGCGCTCCAGCGCCACCACGTCGTCCAGCCGGCCGCCCACCATCCGGCTTTCCAGGTGCGACTGGGTGGCGGCGTCGATCAGCTGCACCGTCACCCACACGGTGTCGCGCGAGCGCTGCACGCTCCCCTCCACCACCGTCCCCACCCGCAGCCGCGCGGCCAGCGAGTCCAGCGGCACGCTGCCGTCGCGGTACGGCTTTACTCCGTTGCGGGAGATGACGTGCAGCGCGCCCACCTGGCTCAGCTCGTGGATGAGCATCTCGGTCAGCCCGCCCGCCAGGTAGCCCAGCTCGTGGTCCGGCGTGTGGTCGTCGAAGTAGAGGACGGCGATGCGGCGCGGATCGAATCCCGGCTCCGGCGGCGGCGGGGAGGGCGTTCCCGCCGTGAGCAGCGCCAGCCCCACCCCCAGCGCCGTCCCCGCCACCCCGCCCAGGAGGACCGCCGTCCGCCGGCGCCGCGCGTGGCGGATGGAGGGCGCGGCGACGGCTTCGACCGGCGCGGCGGGCGTCCCCGGCGCGGGCGGCGGCGCGTCCGCGGCGGCATCCCCCCGTCCGTCCCCGTCCTCCACCTGTCTTGACGCGACCGGCCCGGGCTCGTCCGCGGCGGCGGCCGCCGCCGGCGGCGGAGGAGGGGGCGTCCGCACCGGCTCCGTGCGCAGCCGCTCCACGAACGCGGCGAGCTCGGGGTCGGGGTCCACGCCCAGCTCCTCGCGCAGCAGCGCCGCGTGCGTGTCGGCGAAGCGGAGGGCGGCGGGCCGCTCGCCGGCGGCGTCCAGCGCGCGCACCAGCCGCAGCGCCGCGCGCGAGCTGAACGGGTCGTGCGAGACCAGCCGCCGCCACCACTCCACCGCCCGCAGCGCGCTCCCCTCCGCCTCGGCCGCCGTGGCCAGCGCCTCCAGCGCGCCCGCGTAGGCGCGCGCCAGCCGGTCGCGCTCCCCGTCCACCCACCGCTCGAACTCGGGGGCGTCGGACACGTAGAAGCCGTCCAGGAACGGGCCCCCGTACGCCCGCACCGCCCCCTCCGCGTCGCCCGCCTCCAGCGCCGCCTCGAACCGCGCCACGTCGCTCCCCACCACCTCCGGGTTCAGCGCCACGTCGCTCCCCGCGGGAAGCAGCGCGTCTTCCCCCAGCTCCTTGCGCAGCACGTAGATGGCCTCGGAGAGGCTGTGCCGCGCCGACTCCGCCGTCTGCTCTCCCCACAGCAGGCCGAGCAGCCGCTCGCGCCCCACCGGCCGTCCCCGCGCCACGGCCAGGATGGCCAGCACGGCCAGGCGCCGCTTGTGGGCCGCGCGCCCGGCCAGCGGGCCGTGCGGGCCCTGCAGCACGGGGTCGCCTAGGACGTGGATGGAGAACCGGCTCATGGGGGGACCTCCCGTTCAACGCGGAGATTGAGCCGAAACATAGAGCGGCTTGAAAACCCGGGGCCATCGTAGAGCGCGCGTCCGGCCGGCGCAAGCCGGAGCGCGCCGCCGTCCCCCGGAAGGAGGAGAGCCGATGCACGCTCCGTCCGCCCCGCCGCCCGCCCGGGCCCGCGCGCCGCCTTCCCCGCGGCACGTCCACGACCCCTCCCACATCACCCTGGAAAGGAAGACGACGATGACGCAGACCGAACCCGCCGCGGGCGCCGCGGTCCTCGACCTCCCCGCCGGCGCGGACGCGGCGGCGGGGGTGCCGGCGCCGGCGCTGCTGGAGACCGGGCCTTCCGCCGGCGCCTACTACCGCTCGCTGAACCCGTTCGAGCACTTCGACTCGGGGCGGACGGCGCTGTTCCCCCACACCCGCACCCTGCAGCAGATCGCGGGAGCGGAGAAGGTGGCGCTGGAGGTGCGGGTGGCGCCGCGCGAGTACGCCTCGCTGTACAACGTGGCCACGCGCGAGCCGGACGAGCTGTTCGCGTACGGGGGCTACGTGAGCCAGGGCGCCGGCGCCTACGTGGCGAAGCTGGACCCCACGACGCTGGAGGAGGTGTGGCGCCGGCACATCCACCTCCCCCACCACTGGAACTACCCCGGCGTGGCGGCGGTGCTGGGCGACGGCTTCGTGTACGCCATCGCCGGCAACGTCCTGGCCCGCATCCACCCGCAGACGGGCGAGCACCGGACGATCACCCTGCCGCAGCACGAGGGGCAGGGCGGCGCCGCGTACAACGGCTTCGTGGTGTCGCCGGACGGCATCCTGTTCGCCAAGAGCATGGAGCGCGGCCACCCCTGCGACGAGAGCGGGCTGTCGACCAACCTGGGCCTCCCCTGCGCCGCCTACCACAACTTTCCCTCGTTCCTGGTGGCGGTGGACACGCGCGACGAGCGCATGCCCATCGTGGCGCAGGTGCAGACGCGGGAGTTCATCCTGGGCCGCATCGAGACGGAACGGCACGACGGGGTGGACTACGTCTACTGCCCCGGCATCCGCAACCTGTGGCGCTACCGCTTCCAGGACGGGCGGCTGGAGCTGGACCTGGAGTGGGGCCCGATCGACTACGTCGGCAAGGGGCAGCCCGGGACCGCCGCGGCGCTGATGAACGACTGGGTGATCATCCAGAACAACGGCTTCCAGTCGGCGATGGAGCCGCTCACCATCCGGGCGGTCGACATCCGCGACGACCGGCGCGCCTTCACCTTCCAGCCCTTCCCGGGGTGCCCGATGAGCTCCAGCGGCTCCAAGCCGGCGGTGGACCCCGAGAACAGCCGCGTCTTCACCGCCGAGTTCGCGGGCGGATGGCTGGCCGCGCTGGACCTGGACCCGGAGCGGGGCTTCAGCCTGCGGTGGAAGGTGCAGCAGAAGATGTTCTGCTTCGCCGCGCTGACGGGCGGCCGGGAGGACCGGCAGCTCATCGGGACGGACTACGACGCGTCGGAGGGTGACCGCGCCGTCTGGCGCGACGCTGCCACCGGCACGCTGGTGGCGGCGTCACCCATCCTGGACCCGCACTGGAACGGCTCCATCGTCAGCCCCGGCTTCGGCGGCACCTTCCACTACGTGGGGCTGCAGAGCCAGAC
>DASTNU010000272.1:0-8190 GCA_035720605.1 Longimicrobium sp.
CCGCTCGCGCACGTAGCGGCAGAGGATGCGCGGGAACGAGCCGTACGCCCGCGGGTGCGGCTTGCCGGTGACGGTCGAGTCCGCCGCGCGCGACCCCGCGTCGATCCCCACCATGATCCACGGCTGGCGCATCGCGTACTCGATGTCCTCCTCCGACATCGAGAAGTAGATGGCGGAGGTGCGCGCGCTGTCGGTGAGCAGGATGTCGAAGAGCGCGTCCACCACCTCCTGCCCGCGCGCCTGCGCCACCTCGTTCAGCCGCATCCCCTGGTAGCGCTCCAGCGAATCGACGCTCACCCCCGCGATCATCACCCCCTGCGGCCCGCCCGCGGACGCGCCGATGTTCCAGTCCGTGCCCCCCTCCGTCAGCTCCGCGCGCAGCCGCGCGCGCGCGGCGGGATCCGCGAGCCGCGCCAGCAGCGAGTCCGTGCCGCCGGCGTGCGCCCAGTTGGGGATGATGGCGTCCAGCCCGGTCCCGCTGGCGGGATAGGGATACTGGTCCGCGGTGACGTCCACCCCGCGCGCCCGCGCGGCCTCGATGGCGGCCACGGCCTGCGGCATCTTCCCCCAGTTGGGGCGGCCGGAGGCCTTCAGGTGATGGACCTGCACCCAGGTCCCCGCCTCTTCGCCGATGCGGATCGCCTCGTTCACCGCCTCCACCAGGCGGTCGCCTTCGGAGCGGATGTGCGAGGCATAGCCGCCGCCGTAGCGCGCCGCCACCCGCGCCAGCTCGATGATCTCCTCCGTCGTCGCGTACGATGCGGGCGCGTAGATCAGGCCGGACGAGAGCCCCATCGCCCCGTCCTCCATCGCCGCGGCCACCAGGGCGCGCATGGTGTCCAGCTCGGCGGCGGTGGGCGCGCGGTCGGCGTCGCCCATCACGTAGCGCCGCACCGAGCCGACGGTCACGAAGGTGCCCAGGTTGATGGCCGGGCGGGCCGCCTCCAGCGCGCGGAAGTAGCCGTCCAGGTCGCTCCACGGCACCGAGTCGCGCCCCAGCTCGCGCAGCGTGTTGCGGTTGACCGGGACGACGCTGGTCACCTCGCCGGTGATCTCGCTGGTGATCCCCTGCGTGATCTTGCTGATGGCGCGCCCGTCGCGCAGCAGCGGGTATTCCGAGTGCCCCAGCATGTCGATCCACCCCGGCGAGACCACCAGCCCCGTGGCGTCGATGGTGTCCCGCGCCCGCGCGCCGGGCAGCCGCCCCACCGCCTCGATCCGGTCGCCGCGCACCGCCACGTCGCCGCGGTACCACGGGCTCCCCGTGCCGTCCACGATCATCCCGTTGCGGATCAGCAGGTCGTACGGCGCGTCGGCCGGCGAAGGCACCGCTGGTGGCGGCGCGGCCGTGCAGGCGGCCGCAGCCAGGCTGAGAGAAAGGGTCGCTGCAGCGCGGAGAATGTGCATCGGCATACGCACGAATCGGGATCGAGACGCCACCAGCCATACAGGCCTGTGCCATGGCTGGCGTAAATGGACGGTCTTGACGGCACGGGCTCGGCCGATGCATCTTAGAGTGCAGCAACGCACCCCGAAACCCTCGCGCATCATGGCGACCAAAATCCAGCGCCCGCGCATCCGCCCGACGTGGCGCAGCGGGCTGCGCCGCGGCAAGATCCGGAACAGCACGATGGTGTACCTGCGGAACCACCCCGAGGAATTCGAACGTCTCCTGCGAATCATCGAGGAGGTACGCGCACAGGGATTCGAGCCGATATCGATGGAGGGCGTCCGTCAGCCGTTCGACTTTGCTCCCCGAACGGTCTCGAGCATCACGCGGCGCATCCACTAACCCGAACAGCGGTGACTGATGGCTACTCGACTCCAGCGCCAGCGTATCCGGCCCATGTGGCGAGGGGGACTGCGGCACGGCAAGGTTCGCGACACGATGACGCAGTACCTGGCAGAACGCCCGGAGTTCGCGGAGCGCCTGTACGGTCTGAGCCGGGAACTGGATGCAATTGGCCTGGAACCGGCCCCGCTGCACGGTGTCCGCCAGCCGTTCGACTACACTCCCCGAACGGTCCCGGACATCACGCGGCGCATCCACTAACCCGAACAGCGGTGACTGATGGCTACTCGACTCCAGCGCCAGCGCATCCGGCCCACGTGGCGAGGCGGGCTGCGTCTAGGCAAGCTCCGCAATGAGGCGACCCTTGCCTTCGAGCGCTGCCCCGAGATGAAGTCACGCCTTCTGAAGGTGATCGCGGAGATGGATGCCATGGGCTTTGATTCCGTTCCCATGGACCGGTACAGACAGCCTTTCGACTATGAGCGCCGCTAAGCGCCGCCGTCCTCGTCCAACGAAGGAATCGCCTGCCGTTCCCCCTCCTGAGCGGCAGGCGATTCTGCTTCGTGAGTTCCGGCGCGACCTCGCGTACTGGATCGAAAACACACCCCCGGACGGCCCTCCGCGTCATGCGAATGATAGAGGAGGTCCTTGCCGACCCGGCGGGAGGTATCGGCAAACCGGAGCCCCTGCTGCACGACATGAGCGGGCAATGGTCTCGCCGGATTACGGAGGAGCACCGGATGGTGTACCGCATCCGGAATTTCGATGTCCTCTTCGCCGTAGCCCGCTGGCACTACGGCCGCAGGTAGGACGTCACGCCCCCGCCGCGACGCCGCCGTCCACGACCGCGCGGGCGTAGGCGAGGGCGCCGTGGACGGCGTCGGCCTGGGCGGGCTGGATGCGGTACCGGTGCGCGTTCTGCGCGAGGTTCCGATCGACCAGGGTCGCGTACAGGCCGGAGCGCAGCACACCGCCGTGGAAGACCACCGGCACGTCGCCCGGCCAGGGGCCCAGCCGGTGCGCCAGCGCGATGACGTGGCTGGCCAGCTCGCGGGCATGGTGCTCCACCACCCGCAGCGCCAGCCCGTCGCCCGCGGCGGCGACCTCCAGGACGTGGCGCGCGAGGGCGGCGATGTCGCTCTTGGAGGCGCGGCCGGCCCAGGGGGGAATGCCGCTGGGCTTTTCCAGCGCCAGCACGCGCAGGAGGGTGGAAAGGAGCGCCGTCTCGCCCTCGCGGCCGTCCACCGACCGCAGCGCCGCCGCCAGCCCGGAGCGGCCGATGGCGTAGCCGCTCCCCTCGTCGCCCACCATCATCCCCCAGCCGCCGCAGCGCTCCATCCGCCGGTCCGGCCCGCGGCCGTACGCCACCGAGCCCGTCCCCGCGATCAGCAGCACCCCCGCCCCGCCGCCGAAAGCACCGTGCAGCGCGATCTCGCCGTCGGAGACGATGCGCACCGCGCCTGCCACCCCGGCCTCCGCCAGCGCGCGCTCCACCGCCACGCGCTCCGCCTCGTTGCCCACCCCCGCCAGCCCCGCGCAGAGCGCCGCGGGCGGCGCCGCCACCCCCGCGCGCGCCACCGCGTGCCGCACCAGGTCGGCGATGACCTCGGCGCTGCGCTCGGGGTGCCGCGGGTCCACGATCCCGGCCGGGCCCCCGACGCGCGCCAGCTCGGCGCCGGCCTCGTCGGCCAGCACCAAGGTGGAGCGCGTGCCGCCCCCGTCCACCCCCGCGAAGGTCCACATGGTCAGCGCGTCACCCTGCCGCCGGCCTCGCCCACCTCCCGGGCGTCGCCCTCCAGCCAGGGCTGCGAGGCGGGGCCGGCGCCGGGAAAGTCGGTGCTGCGGCGGCGGCGCGGCGCCTCGGCCAGCGCGCTGGTGGGCACCGTCTCCACCTCCAGCGGGCGGCCGTCGCGGCGCACCACGTACGCCTCCATGGCGAAGTACTCGGGCAGCCCCAGGCGGTCCACGATGTGGGCCGTTCCCTTGTTGCGGTCCTCCACCCGCTGCCAGAACTCGCGGTCGTCCTGCCCGGGAAAGGGCGCCTTGTCCTTCTGGCTCTGGTGCTTGTAGATCGCCTGGATCTTGAGCGAAAGCTCGTCCTCGGAAAGCGGCACCAGCACGTCCGCCTCGCTCACCGGCCACTCCTGCCAGGCGCCGCGGTAGTACCACACCTCGGGCGCCTCGCGGGAGTATTCGTCCAGCGCCTTCATCACCGCTTCCAGGCACATGCGGTGGGTGCCGTGCGGGTCCGACAGGTCGCCGGCCACGAAGACGATGTCGGGGCGGCGGTCCTCCAGCAGCTCCAGGGTGATGCGCACGTCCTCGGGGCCGATGGGGTCCTTGCGCACCTTCCCCGTCTGGTAGAAGGGCAGGTCCAGGAAGCACGCCTGCTCCTTCTTCATCCGGAAGGTCTCGATCCCCGCCACCGCCTCCGCCTCGCGGATGCGCTGCTTGATCCGCTGCACCTCGGACATGTCCACGTCGCCGGGGCGCTTTTCCGCCAGAGAGCGCTCCATCTTCGCCGTCAGCGCCTCGATGCGCCCGTCGCCCAGGCCGAACTCGCGCGCGAAGCGGTCCAGGAAGTCCAGGTAGCGGCGCACCTCATGGTCGAAGACGGCGATGTTCCCCGAGGTCTGGTAGGCGACGGTGATCTCGTTGCCGTTCTGGTGCAGCTTGTTCAGGATGCCGCCCATGGAGATCACGTCGTCGTCCGGGTGCGGGCTGAAGACGACGATGCGCCTGCCCTGCGGCAGCTTGCTCCGGCCGCGGATCTTGGAGATGAGCGCGTTGAACACCTCGCCGTTCAGCGGCCCGGCGCTGCCGTGGCGCGCCAGCAGCGACGACAGGTGGTGCTCGCGGTAGTCGTAGCTGTCCAGCCGCAGGATGCTCTTGCCCACCGTCTCGCTGAGCCAGATGACGGCGCGGATCTCCAGCGGCCGGTCCCACTTCACCTCGCCCACCACCCAGGGCGTCTTGACGCGGGTGAGCTCCGCGGCGGCGGCGGGGTCCAGGTAGAAGGTGGCCTTCGGATGCGTCTGCAGGTAGGTCGCGGCCACGTCGGGGTCCGGCTCGCCCTCCACGGCGCGGCGGATGACGGCCGCCTTGTGCTCGCCGGTGGCGATGAGGGCGATCTCCTTCGCGTCCAGGATGCTGGCGACGCCCATGGTGATGGCCTCGGTGGGGACGTTGTCCTCGCCGAAGAAGTCCGCCGCCGCGTCGCGCCGGGTGACGGTGTCCAGCGCGATCAGCCGGGTGCGGCTCTCCACGCCGGACCCCGGCTCGTTGAAGCCGATGTGCCCCGTCTTGCCGATCCCCAGGAGCTGAAAGTCGATGCCGCCCAGGGCGCGGATCTCTTCCTCGTACGCCGCGCAGTGCCGCTCCACCTGCTCGCGCGGCAGGTCGCCGCGGGGGATGTTGACGTTCTGCCGCGGGATGTCGATGTGCTCGAACAGGTTCTCCCACATGTACCGGTGGTAGCTGTGGATGCTGTCCGGCGACATCGGGTAGTACTCGTCCAGGTTGAAGGTGACGACGTTGCCGAAGTCGAGCCCTTCCTCGCGGTGCAGGCGGATGAGCTCGCGGTAGATGCCGATGGGGGTGCTGCCGGTGGCCAGCCCCAGCACCGCGGGGCGGCCCTCGGCGTTCGCCGCGCGGATGACGGCGGCGATGCGCTGCGCCAGGGTGCTGGCGATCTGGTCGTGCTCGAGAACTTCTACGCGAACGCGCTCGCGGGACTGCGCCATGGCCTCAGCCGGAACCTGGTTCTGGAGGTGATCGGGACCTCGGTGAATCGAGTGCCGGTGCGGGCTGCACGCTCCGGGCCAGGGGAGCCAGCAGTGCGGGCGCCGAGATCCGTGCCCATGAACGGAGATCCTGCCGCCCGCGGAGGGCCCCCTCCCCCCCCGGCCCCCCTCCCCCGCTGCGCGGGAGAGGGGGGAGAACTGCTACTCCTCCTGCTCCGGCTCCACGGCCAGCTCGATCCGTCGGACGACGGACGAGAGGTTCGAGAGCACCTCCTCGTTACGGAAGCGGAGCACGCGGATGTTCAGCCGCTGCAGCACCTCTGTGCGCGCCTCATCGTAATCGCGCTGTTCGTCGTGCACGGGGCCATCCACCTCGATCGCCAGCCGCTTGCTCGCGCAGTAGAAGTCGAGGATGAACCGGCCGATGGCGTGCTGCCGCCGAAAGTGGAGATCCGCCACACCGTTGCGGCGCAACACCGCCCAGAGCGCTTCTTCGGCTGGCGTCATTGGCCGGCGCAGTTCTTTGGCCTTCTGCTGCACGGACGGATTCGACCTCCAGCGGGGATCTCGCCTCATCGAACCTCCCCTGGGTTGCAAGACACACAAGAATCTGAACATGCGATGAACTGCTCCCCCTCCCCCGCGGAGCGGGGGCAGGGGGCTGGGGGGAGGGGGCCCTCCGCGGGCGACAGGATGCCAGCCGGAGTGCACGAGCCCGGCGCACGCCCCCTCACGGCCGCGGTTCGGGATTCGCCGCGCGCCGGCGCGCCTCCCAGTCCACCAGCGGCGCGTCCACGACGGCGTTCTGCACGGCGTCGGCGACGGCGCGGCGCAGGGGGGCCTGCTTCTGGTTCGCCGACGTCGGGTTCACGCGGGTGGTGAGGAGGATGACGAACAGGCCGCGCTCCGGATCGACCCACACGGACGTGCCCGTGTAGCCCGTGTGGCCAAAGCTGCGCGTGGAGAAGAAGCGACCCGCGCTGGACTCGCCCGACGGCGTGTCCCAGCCGAGGGCGCGGCTGGCGCCGGGGCCCTGCGGCGCCGTCCACCGCGCGAGGGTCTGCGGGCGCAGGATGCGCACGGCGCCGTACTCGCCGCCGTTCAGCAGCATCTGCGCGAACACGGCCAGGTCCCGCGCGCTGCCGAAGAGCCCCGCGTGCCCCGCCACGCCGCCCATGGCCCACGCGTTGGGATCGTGCACCTCGCCCCAGATCAGCCCGCCGCGCGCGCTGTCCCGCTCCGTCGCGGCGATGCGGTCGCGGGGCAGCGCGGGGCGAAAGCCGGTCTCGCGCATCCCCAGCGGCGCGAAGATGCGGTCGCGCACGAAGGCGTCCAGCTCCTGCCCGGTGATCCGCTCGATGACCAGCTGCAGGAGGATGAGGTCCCAGTCGCTGTAGACGGTCTGCGTGCCCGGCGGGTGGCGGAGCGGGCGGGCGTCGATCTGCTCCAGGTACTGCTGCCGGCCGCGGTGGGTGCGGTACAGCGGCGCGAACGCCTCCAGCCCGCCGCGGTGCGTCAGCAGCATCCGCACGGTGATCGCCTGCTTGGCGCTGTCCGCCAGCTCCGGCAGGTACGACGCGACGGTGCGGTCCAGATCCAGCCGCCCCTCCTCCTCCAGGATCATTGCCGCCGTGGTGGTGGCGACCACCTTGGTGACGGAGGCCAGGTCGAAGAGGGTGCTGTCCGTCACCTGCGCCGAGCCGGGCGCCCAGTCCACCGTGCCGTAGCCGGCCAGGTGCACCAGCCGCCCGTGCCGCCCCACCGCGATGGCGATCGCCGGCGCCGCGCTGTCCGCGATGGCCGCCCGGGCGATGGAGTCCAGCTGCGCCGCCAGCCCCGCGTCGAGCCCCGCCTCGCGCGGGGACGCGGACGCGAGCACGGTGACCGCCTGCATCCGCGGCGCGGGCATGGGCGCGGGGACCGCCGGCGGCGGAGCGGGAGGCGTGCACCCGCCGGTCAGCACGGCGGCGGTGAGCGCGATCAGGCGAGGGCGCATGGACTTCGCTCCGCGTCGGAACAGTGGGTCGAGGGACGCGGAATCGTAGGCGGCGGGCTCGGCCTGCGTCAAACGAGGGCTCGTAGCCCGGCGTTCAGTGAACGGCGAGGCTGCGTTCAGTAAACCGCGGCTCCGGCTGGGGCATCGTCAGAATCGGCCGTGCCCACGCATTGCAAAATGACCACGGACAACGTCTTACATCCACCGGCCCTGCCGGCTGGCGGCGGGAACGCCCCATGCCTCCATCGCCGCGTCTTCACGACGACCACCCGAACCCCTCCCTCCGATGAAATCCTCATCGATCTTCCCCATCCTCGCCCTGCTGGTCCTTGCCGCCTGTGGTGGCGGAGACGAGAACGATTTCGCCGCCCGTCGGGCCGCCGAGCCTGCGCGGGAGGAGGCGATCACGCTGGACATGCCCGCGGAGGCCCCGCCGGCCGCGGCTCCTGCATCCGGGACTGTGCTGGCCGCCGCGCAGCCGCAGTTCAGCGCGGCGGACACCGGCGTGATCCCGCCGCCGCAGCCGGGGCCGGAGCAGCCGGCCGTCTCGCTGAACCCGATGCTCATCCGCACCGGCACGGCGACGGTGGAGGTGGACTCGCTGGAGCAGGGACTGGCGCAGGTGCGGGCGCTGGCGCAGCGGCTGGGCGGCATCGTGG
>DASTNU010000273.1:0-2222 GCA_035720605.1 Longimicrobium sp.
GGGGGTGAAAGGGTGAAAGGGTGAAAGGGTGGCGGTGTTAACCGGAGGCGTGTAGGCTCGGGCAGAAGTATACACCCCCTCCCGCGCAGTTTGCGGGAGGGGGTGGACGAGCCTCGGCGAGGCCGGGGGAGGCCCCCGCTCAGCTGGCGGGGCGGGAGCTGCCGCCGTCGGAGACGTACAGCCACGTCCCGTTCGGCTGCCGCTGCCAGACGGTGAGGTACTTGGTGTAGCCCGTGCCGGCCGGGCTCTGCGCGGTGGCCAGGCCGATGGTATAGCCCAGGTCGCCGCTGGCCGCCACGCCGCCCGCGATGGGCGCCCACTGCAGCGTCACCGGGACCGGGCTCGCGAACTCGGCGCCGATCTCGTCCGGTCCGTACGCGGGGCCGCCCAGCGTCATGGCCGTGGGCGCGGCGAAGCTCCGGAACGCGATCGCGGGGTTCTGCGCCACCGACATCGCCGAGAAGTCGCGGTCGGCCTGCATCACCGCCTCCAGCTCGCCCGGGCCGGCGGACGACGGGGCGCCCTGTACGCCGTTGTCGGTGGGCGTGCCGAAGCCCGCGGGCACCGGCCGCGGCGTGGCGGCGGGCGACAGCAGCACCACCGGCACGCTGGCCGCGACCTTCCACTCGCCGCCCACCTTCTCCCAGTACGAAAGCAGGCGGAGCGGGAGCGTGGCGCCGTTGTCGCGGCGCACCACGCTGCCGAAGGCGATGGTGTAGCCCGTGGTGCCGTCGGCAGAGACGTCGGCGCGGGCCACTTCGGTCCACGTCATGGAGGCGAACAGCGGCGAGGTCTCCAGGTACGCCTCCGCGGCGGCGGGGCCGTACTGCACGTTGACGCGCGGGGCCAGGAAGGCGGAGCTCTCCGTCAGGTAGCTGGCGTACCCGCTGCCGATGTCGGCGGCGGTGGCCTGCCCGTGCGCCAGGCTGGCGGCGGTGAGCGCGGCGCGCTCGGCGTTCAGGTCCGCCGCGCGCCACGAGGCGGCGGCGGGGTGCTGCGCGGCGACGATGGCCGTGGGGTCGCCGGCCTGCGCGTCGGCGCAGGCGGCGGCGAGGATCAGGGTTCCGTACACGATCTTCCGCATCTCTCTATTCTCCAGTGGTGAGCCGATCGGGTGCTCTGGTGTGTCGGCGGGGTCGTCCCGCTCGCGACGGAAGGATGCGGCTGGAGGCGGAGGGGCGATACGAAGGTGCAGCGAGCTGCGGGAAGTCGGCGGCGAGGTGGAGGTGGGGTGCAGCGAACGGCGCCGCCCCGGGCCATCGTCACGCGTGGATGCACCGGGAAGCGGGAGAGCCCGCGCGGCGCCTCCCTCAGAAGGGCAGCACGGGCGGGCAGAAAAACACTTCGAGTCGTTCAGGAACCGCAGTGAGGGGACGATCAGAAGGCGGCGCCGAGCAGGGCGCGCAGCTTTTCGCGGCGGGAGCGGCTGAGGGTGAGCTTGGCGCCGTCCTTCATGATCACCACGTACTCGCCGTGGAAGAGCGGCTGCATCTCTTTCACGCTCGCCAGGTTGACGATGGTCGAGCGGTGGATGCGGAAGAAGCGGCGCGGGTCCAGGCGCCTCTCCAGGTCGGAGATGGGCTCGCGCAGCACGTGCGTGGCGCCGCCCGCGTGCAGCCGCACCACGTAGTCGGCCGCTTCGATCCAGTCGACGGCGCCCACGTCCAGGAAGGTGATGCGCCCGTTGTTCTTCAGGACGATGCGCTCGGCGTATTCGGGCGAGGATCCCGGTCCGGCCGACGGCGCTGGCAGGGGTGCGGGCGGCTCGGGGGAGGGGAGCGGCGGAGCGGTCGCGGGAGATGCGGACGGCGCGCCGGTGCCGAGCATCTGCGCCAGGCGCGAGGCCAGCTCGCGGACGCGGCGGTCGCCGATGCGGGCGCGGGCGCGCTCCAGGGCGCGGTGAAAGCGCTCGTCGTCGAACGGCTTGAGGAGATAATCGGCGGCGTGGACGTCGAACGCCCGCACGGCGTGCTCGTCGAAGGCGGTGACGAACACCACGGCGGGCGTCTGCCCGAACCCCAGGGCGCGCAGCACCTCGAACCCGTCCATCTCCGGCATCTGCACGTCCAGGAAGACCAGATCGGGCTTCATCTCCCCGATCACCCGGACGGCGTCGGCGCCGTTGCCGGCTTCGGCGACCACCTCCACGCCCTCGACCGGGTCCAGCAGGATGCGAAGGGTGCGGCGGGCCAGTGGCTCGTCGTCGACGACGACGACTCTCA
>DASTNU010000274.1:0-9776 GCA_035720605.1 Longimicrobium sp.
CAGAGGAAGCAGAGTTGTCCCTTGCAGAGACCAAAACTCTGCTCACTCTGCTGACTCTGGTGCGTCAGGCCAAGCCTGACCTCTCTTGTGAACTGAAAGGAGTTCACCATGTGAAATGCCTGTGACACATGTAGCCGAGCAGGCGGGGTAGCCGGGCAACCGGAGCTTCGAAGCCCTGCAAGGCGCACGGTGCGAGCCGTAGCGAAAGCGAACCCGGTTCAGCCTCGAAACGCTACAATGAGAGCGGCCAGCCTTTCAGAGATGGTGAAGCCAGCACCGACGGGGAAGACACAGGCATGTGCACCCGACGGGCTCTCCGGGGTGGGAGGGGACAGCGCGTACCGAGAGAGGGGTCGAGGAACCTGAGAAGGCTCGGCGTGCCGGGGTCGTGCCCCAGGGTGCGGCTGGGAATGCATAACCAGCACGTGCTGCACGGCCGGGTTGCGGAGGGGTCCGTAGTAGCGGGGAAGCGGGGTAACTCCCGTGGAGCGAAGGGGCCCTGCCGGACAGGATGCGGAGTCAGAAACGAGGAGAGACCGCTTGCGTCACGACGCCACTACGGGAGACGGGGAGGAACTGCCGGAGGCCTTTCGGGCCAACGACAAGCACCTGCCTCTGAAGCTCTTCACGCTGAGACAGAAGCTGTACCAGAAGGCGAAGCGAGAGCCGAAGTTCCGGTTCTACACACTGTACGACCGGATCTACAAGCAAGACGTGCTTGAGGCGGCCTGGGCCCAGGTGGCCGGTAACGACGGCAGCGCGGGGGTGGACGGGGTCACGATCAAACAGGTCGAGAACTCACCCGGGGGGCCGGACGCACTGGTGGCGGAACTGCACCAGTCGCTGAAGGCAAAGACGTACCGTCCTCAAGCGGTGCGGCGCGTGTACATCCCGAAGCCGGACGGCAGGATGAGGCCGCTCGGCATTCCGACGGTCCGTGACCGGGTGGTGCAAACGGCAGCAAAGCTGATCCTGGAGCCCATCTTCGAAGCGGACTTCCTGGAGTGCTCGCACGGCTACCGGCCGAAACGCAGCCCGAAGGATGCGCTGGCGCAGATCGAAGATAATCTGCGCGCGGGGTACACGGCGGTTTACGACGCGGATTTGCAAGCCTACTTCGACACGATCCCGCACGGCAGGCTGATGAAGGCGGTCGAACGGCGGGTGGCGGACCGGTCGGTCCTGTCCCTGATCCGCATGTGGCTGGATGCACCTGTGGAAGAGCGTGGCCAGGACGGCCGGCGCACGGTGAGCCGGTCGAAGCAGGGGACGCCGCAGGGCGGGGTGATCTCGCCGCTGCTGGCCAACCTGTACCTGCACTGGTTCGATACGGTATTCCATCGAAGCCATGGGCCGGGAACGTGGGCGAAAGCCCGTCTGGTTCGCTACGCCGACGACTTCGTCGTCATGGCGCGGTTCGTCGGGCCGCAGATTACCGGCTGGGTGGAAAGAACCATCGAGGAATGGCTTGGCCTGACGATCAACCGAAGCAAGACTCGGGTGGTGAGCGTGACCCGGCAGAGCGGAGAAAGCCTGGACTTCGTGGGCTATACCTTTCGCTACGACCGGGACCGCTTTGGAAGAGGGACGCGCTATCTGACGGCGTTTCCATCGGATAAGGCGGTAGCACGCCGCAGGGAACGGATACGGGAGCTGGTCGGACCGAAGCAGTGCTTCGTGCCGATCTCCGAACTGGTTGAGCAGGTAAACCAGTCGCTCGGGGGCTGGAAGCAGTACTTCAGCTACGGATACCCGCGCCGGGCTCATCGAAGGGTGAACACGTACGTCGTCGCGCGTTTGACGCAACACCTCAAGCGTAGGAGCCAGCGCGCCTGCCGACCACCGGCAGGGATGAGCTACCACGGGTTCCTGACCAAGCGACTCGGTCTGAACCTGCTGTAGCTGCGCACAACTCTCCGATAGCCGACCGGTGAACCTGCCGGGGGAGCCGGATGCGGGAAATCCGCACGTCCGGTTCGATGAGGGGCACCAGGGCCGCGCCCTGGTGCCTACTCTACCGTGAGGTTCTTTGGGATCAGCCGCCCGCGCAGAGGCACTTGCCGCCCCGGCAGACGCCGGGGAAGGGGTAGCAGACCACGTTCCTGCAGTACTCGTCCGTGCAGGCGCGCGCGCTGGCGGGCTCCCCCGCCGCGGGCGCGGCGAGCGCCTGCGTCGCGCCGAACGCCAGCGCCACCGCCGTGGCGCCCGCGAGCGCCAGCCCCGCGATTCCGCTCTTCTTCATCATGATCCTCCGTGAACGAGGTGTCGGGATGCGCCGCCCGCGGACGCGGACGGCATGGATGCGCTCCGCCTCCGTCGACGTACGGATGACGAATCTCGCGAAAACTGTCGGTTGAGGGAAGGGTAGGCAAGCGTCCGCCGGAGTGGTGGACGAACGGAAGGGGCCGCACCCGGTGTGCGGGTGCGGCCCTTCTTCGTGTCCGCGGGAGTCCTACGCGGCGCGCATCCAGCGGGCCAGCTCGCGCAGCGTGGGCTTCTTCCCCGTGCTCAGGATGCCGACGCGGTAGATCTTTCCCGCCAGCCAGAGCACCACGAACACCCCCACCACCAGCAGCGCGATGGAGAGCGCGATCTCCAGCGGCGGGATCTCTGTCGCCACCGCGCGCATGGGCATCACCACGGGCGAGGTGAGGGGGATGAGCGAGAGCAGGCGGGCCGTGGAGCCCAGCGGGTCGGTGAGCACCGGCATGATGAAGATGATCGGCACGAGCAGCGGCATCATCAGCGGCACGGACAGCTGCTGCGCCTCCTGCTCGCTGGTCACCGTGGACCCCGCCGCCGCGTACATGGCCGCGTACAGCACGAATCCCAGGATGAAGTACACCAGGATCGCCGCCCACACGGTGGGGTCCAGCTGCACCGCCCGCAGCGCGCCCGCGCTCACCCCCAGCCGCGCGCCCTGCGAGGTGACCAGCGCCGAGAACCCGACCCAGATCCCCACCTGCAGCACCGCGACCGCGGCCAGCCCCAGCACCTTGCCCGCCATCAGCTGCGAAGCGTGCACCGAGCTGACGATCACCTCCACGATGCGGTTGTTCTTTTCCTCCAGCACGCTGCGCATGGCGTTCTGCCCGTACAGCAGGATCAGCTGCATGAACATGATGCCGATGACGTACGCCGCGATCATCGTGGCCATGACGTTGCCGCCCTCCCCGCCCTCGCCGGTGATGCGGGCGGCCCGCACCTCCACCTCCGCCACCAGCTGCGCCACCTGGGCCGCCGTCAGCCCCTGCCCGCGCAGCCGCTCCTGCCGCACCACGCCCGTGACCGCGCGCTCCACGTCCTGCAGCACGGCCACCCGCGTCACGTCGCGGGCGCGGTACTGCACCTGGTTGGTGGCCAGCACGTCGGGCCCGATGTACAGGTACCCGTCGATCTCCTTGGCCTCCACCCGCGCGTTCAGCCGCGCGCGCTGCGGCTCCAGGGGGCCCGGCACGCGCTCCAGCGTGTAGCGGATGGCGTCCTTCTCCTCGCGCGGCGCCTGCAGCGCCTGCGCCACCCGCCCGCCGATGCCGGCGGGGCTCTGGTCCACCAGCACCAGCGTGCGCTCTCCGCCGCCGCTGCGCATGAGCGAGGGGAGGACGATCATCGCCACCATGAACAGCGGGAACAGCACCGTGCTCAGCACGAACGACCGGGTCCGCACGCGCTCCAGGAACTCGCGGCGGATGATGAGCAGCACGTTACGCATGGGCCACCTCCGGGCGGCGGCGCGGGCGCACCGCGTCGCCCACCTGCTGAACGAAGATCTCGTGCAGCGACGGCTGCACGTGCTCGAAGCGGGACAGCGGCACGTCCAGGCCGTTGGCCGCCGACACCAGCTCGCGCGGGTCGGCCGCGGGCTTCAGCTCCACCTCCCACCCGTCGCCGATGCGGTCCACCCGGTCGAAGCCCGGCCAGGTGGACATGAAGCGGTCCGACGACGACGACGGCTCGTCGAAGGCGATGGCGTAGTAGTTGGTGCGGTGGGCGCGGCGGATGTCGCGCAGGTTGCCGTCCAGCACCTTCTCGCCGCCGGCGATGATGCAGACGTGCTCGCACATCTGCTCCGCCTGCTCCATGTTGTGGGTGCTGAAGATGACCGTGCGCCCCTGGCCGCGCGCGTCCAGGATGGTGTCGCGCAGCACCTCCTGGTTCACGGGATCCAGCCCGGAGTGCGGCTCGTCCAGGATCAGCAGCTCGGGCTGGTGCACCACGGTGGTGATGAACTGCACCTTCTGCTGCATCCCCTTGGAAAGCGTCTCCACCTTGGCGCCGCGCCAGTCCGCCAGCCCCATGCGCTCCAGCCAGCGATCGCCCTCGCTCACGGCCGTCTTGCGCTCCACGCCCTTGAGCTCGGCGAAGAAGCAGATGACGTCGCTGACGGTCATCTTCCGGTACAGCCCCCGCTCTTCCGGGAGGTAGCCCACGCGCTGCAGCACGTTACGGTCGCGCTCGGGATCGCCGCCCAGCAGGGAGATGGTTCCGGCGTCGCGGATGATGATGTTCATCACCATGCGCAGGGTGGTGCTCTTGCCGGCCCCGTTGGGGCCCAGGATGCCGTAGATGGTGCCCGTGGGCACCGACAGGCTCAGGTTCTTGACCGCGGTGTGGCCGGCGTAGCTCTTGGTTACGCCGTCCAGCAGGAGTGCGTGGCTCATACGGGGTCCGGGGGGAGAGACGGCGGCGGATCCGCCGGTTCCGGCGGCCGCCCGGGTGCTGCGCGGCGTGGTACGGCGCCGCCGCGGCGGAGGTTTCGGGGAACGATGGGGGGATGACGGCGCCCCACGCCACCCCCCCGGGCCGCGCGAATCGACGGTCTCGAACGATGCCCGGCGTTGAGGCCGGGCGGGCGCCGCGGTAGATTGCGCGCTCCGCATCACCCGACCGATCCAGAACGGACACCGCCATGCCGGACAGCCTTCTTCTCGAACAGCTTCGCGCCGACCTGACCACGGCGCGCAAGGGCCGCGACAAGCTGCGCACCACCACCCTCTCCACCTTCCTTGCCGAGGTGCGCAACCGCGAGATCGAGCTGGGCCGCGGCGTGGCCGACGACGACGTGCGGGGGCTGCTGACCACCGCCATCAAGCGCCGCCGCGAGGCGTCCGAGCAGATGCGTGCCGGCAGCCGCGACGAGCTGGCGGAGAAGGAGGAGCAGGAGGCCGTGCTGCTGCAGGCGTACCTGCCCCCCGCCCTGGGCGAGAACGAGGTGCGCGCCATGGTGCGCGAGGCGGTGGCCGGCGGCGCCGCCGACGTGGGCGCGGTGATGAAGGCGGTGATGCCGCGGGTGAAGGGCCGTTTCGACGGCAAGGAGCTCAACCGCCTGGCCCGCGAGGCGCTGGCCGGGTGATCAGCGTGGGTGCCGCGCATCTTGCGCGACACTCTGTTTACTTATAAGCTCCTTTGGTATTCTCCCGTGAGATAATGATGCAGACTCGCCTTTCTCGACGCTGTCGCCGATGCCTTCTCGCTCGCTCCGGACGTGGCAGGTGGATGCTCGCAGGGCCCTGGACGAGATCGAATCCGCGCACCGCGCCGTCGGCGGCACCGGCCGCGGCCGCCGCTTCGCCGTTCAGCAGATCAACCAGGCGTACGTTGTGCTGCTCTCGTCCTGGTTCCAGGCATACTGCCGCGACCTGCACACGGAATGCATCGATCACCTGGTGCAGTACGTAGAGCCATCGGCGCTGCGGCCATCCATTCGGCGCAGGTACATCGATGGCCGGAGGCTTGACGCTGGCAACCCGAACGCGGGGAACATAGGCTCCGACTTCGATCGTTTCGGACTCAAGTTCTGGCCGGTCCTCGGTATCTACAGCCGTTACACGGACCGCCGCCAGCACCGGCTGCTCAGGTTGAACCAGTGGCGAAACGCTGTCGCGCATCAGGACTTCACCAATCCGCAGCTGGGTGGACGCACACACCTTCGGCTCACGGAGATCCGGCGGTGGCGGAGCACATGCGACATTCTGGCGGTAGACTTTGAGCGCGTGATGCACGATTATCTATTGGACGTAATCGGCACTGCCCCATGGTGAAGCGAGCGAGACATGAGCCGACCAGCGAGACAGAAGATCACCGTGCCGGTGGGCACCCGCGTCCGCGTTGCTTTCCCCTGGCACAAGATGGACGCAGAGGTGATCGAGCACCGCGGGTTCATCGGCGTGGGTGGGCGTGAAATGGTCCGAGTCCAGCCGCTCGACCCATCCGACGGCGATGCGTGGGATTTGCCCGTCGACGAGGTCGAGGTGATTCCGGAACAACGCGTCGCTTGAGCAAACGAGAGGCCGTCCACCTGCGCCGGGTGGACGGCCTCTTTCGTTGGGACGTGCTGAATCTCGAGGTTGATCAGTCCAGCATGTCCTCGATGGCGTCGAGGACGGGGCCGCGGGACAGGTTGGCGGTCTCGTAGGCCTGGATGCGCAGCAGGGTGGCGCGGTCCAGCTCCGCGTCGCGCAGCCACTCCAGGAGCGTGTCGCGGTCCATCCCGTCGTACCCCAGCACCGGCTCCTGCCCGTCCAGCGCAACGCCCCCCTCCTCGTCGTCGCCGGCGAACGGCACGGCGGGCCGCAGCCAGCGGCCCCGCGTGGAGTCGCGGAACGCCGCCGCCACCACGCCCACCGCCGCCACGCCCAGGAGCAGCTTCAGGAATCTCATCGTAAGCCCCGGTTTCAGGGAAGCCTGGCCGCGCGGACCGAGCAAAAGACCGGCCAGAAAGGGAATCGGGTACGGGGAACAGGGGGACGGCGGGCAAGGGCGGAACCTTCCATTCCCCGTTCCCTCTCATAATCAGTTGCTCTCCTCCGGCCGCACGCGAATGCGCTGGGCCAGCGAGTACGAGATCACCGCCGGCGCCCCGTTGATGGAAAGCGAGATGGGCCCCTCGAAGGGCGACTTCTCCACCACCTCCACCTCCGAGCCGGGCTTCAGGTTCAGCGAGCCCAGGTAGCGAAGCTGCTCGGGCTCCTGCACCTGCACCTCCAGGATGCGCCGCGAGTCGCCGGGGTCCAGGTCGCCCAGGGCGGGGTAGCGGCTGCGGTCCACCTCGCCGGTGGCGGTGGGGATGGCGGCGCCGTGCGGGTCGCGCTCGGGCTCGCCCAGGAGCTTGGCCAGGCGCTCGATCAGCTCGTCGCTGGCCGCGTGCTCCAGCCGCTCCGCCTCGTCGTGCACGCGGTCCCACTCGTAGCCCAGCTTCTCCACCAGGAACAGCTCCAGCACCCGGTGGCGGCGGATGATGCGCAGCGCCGCCATCTCCCCCGCGGCCGTCAGGCGCACCCCGTAGTACGGCTCGTGGCGCAGCAGGTCGTGCTCCGCCAGCCGCTTGATCATGGCCGTCACCGCGGCGGCGGTCAGCCCCAGCCGCTCCGCGATGCGCGAGGTGGAGACCGGCGACTCCACCTGCTGCAGCATCCAGATCGCCTTGAGGTAGTCCTCGACGACCGGGGTGTAGGGATGCTCGGTTGTGTTGGTCATGCGGCAAAGACTTGGGGCATGCGGACGCGGTGTCAAGAACCCCGGGAGGAAAGGGTGCGGGTTGCGGGGGACGGGCGGCGGCCCGCGGGGACGACGGCGCGGCGCGGGTGCATCCCCGGGACGGACGGCCGCCCGCGCGCCGTTCGGGGCGATGCGCGCGCGGCCGGCGGCGTCTCGCGCGAGATCGAACCCGAGCGTTTGCGGGCCGCAGCCCCCGATCCATCCCCCGCAGCCTCGCAGTTGCCGGCGATTTCCCGCCACCCGCCCCGAATCCCTTGCCTTCCGCGTGCGCCCCGTTCATGTTGCCATTGATCGTCCCCCCGGTGACGCCAGCCGCCGTCCACGCCGGCCCCGCCCGCCATGTCCACCGACCCCGCCGACCTCCTGCGCAACCCGGCGCGCCTGGCCGCGCTCGGCGCCACGCAGCTGGCCGGCACCCCGCCCGAGGAAGCGTTCGACCGCGTCACCCGTCTGGCCGTGCAGCTGCTGCGCGTGCCCATCTCGCTCCTTTCCCTGATCGACGGCGAGCGGCAGTGGATCAAGAGCGCCGCCGGCGTCCCGGAAGGGGAGAGCGCGCCGCGCAGCATTCCCCTGGGCCGCTCCATCTGCGGGACCGTCGCCGCCACCGGCCGCCCGCTGGTGCTGGCGGACGTCGAGCGCGAGCCGCCCGCCCGCGCGGACGCGCCGATGCGCTCGTGGGGCGTGCGCGCGTACGCGGGGGTGCCGCTGGTGACCCGCGAGGGGCACGCGGTGGGCGTGCTGTGCGTGGCCGACACGCGCCCCCGCCCCTGGAGCGACGCGGACCTGGCCGCGCTGCGCGACCTGGCCGCGCTGGCGGTCACGGAGATCGAGTGGCGCCGCGCGCGGGCGGAGAGCGAGCGCACCAGCGGCGCCCTGCGCACCGCCGAGCAGCTCTTCCGCCCCCTGGTGGAGCAGTCGCTGGTGGCGATCTACCTGATCCAGGACGGCGTCTTCCGCTACGTGAACCCCCGCTTTCTGCAGGTGTTCGGGCTGCCGGCGGACTGGCTGGACCGGCCGCACGACCTGCTGGAGCTGGTGGACCCGCAGGACCGGGCGCTGGTGCGCGAGAACGTGCGGCGGCGGCTGGAGGGAGAGGTGGATTCGGTACGGTACTCCTTTCGCGGCCGCCGCTCCGACGGGTCGCTCATCCACCTGGAGGTGCACGGCAGCCGCACGGTGCTGGACGGCCGCCCCGCGGTGATCGGCGTGGGGATCGACGCGACGGAGCGGATGCGGGCGGAGCACGAGAGGGAGCAGGCCATCATCGCACGTGACCGCTTCTACGCGATGATGAGCCACGAGCTGCGCACCCCGGTCAGCGCGGTGATGCTGTACAACGACCTCCTCCTTTCCGGCGTCTACGACCCCCTTGGCCAGGCCCAGCGCGAGGCGGTGGAACGCTCGCAGCTCTCCGCCCGCCACCTGCTGGACCTGATCAACGACCTGCTGGACCTGTCCCGCCTGGAGGCGGGCCGGCTGGAGACGCGGGTGGAGGACGTGGAGACGGCCGAGCTGGCCGAAAGCGTGGTGGCGACGCTCTCGCCGCTGGCGCTGGAGCACGGCTGCCGCATGACCGTGCACGCGGCCGAACGCCCGCTGGCGGTGCTGGGCGACGCGCGGCGGGTGCGGCAGATCCTGCTCAACCTCCTTTCCAACGCGGTCAAGTTCGGCCACGGGCACCCGGTGGAGGTGCGGCTGGCCCCCGCCCCCGGAGGCGTGCTGCTGGAGGTGGCGGACCACGGCCCGGGGATCCCGCCGGACGACCTGGAGCGGATCTTCGAGGAGTTCGTGCAGGTGGGCGAGCCCGGCGTGGGCACGGGGCTGGGGCTGCCCATCGCCCGGCGGCTGGCGGAGCTGCAGGGCGGCACCCTGGAGGTGGAGTCCCACCCCGGCGAGGGGAGCACCTTCCGCCTCTTCCTTCCCGGCGTGCCGCAGGTGGCGCCTTCGACCGGCTTTCCCTCCCTCCATTCTTCGGTTATCCTTCGGTAGACCTTCCGGCCGGCTCCGGGACGCGGGGCTACGGCGGGCGGCGCGCGGAGGTTATCTTTCCCGGTTCCGCGTTCCGCCTGGTGCAGCACCCCGATCCGCCGGATGAACCCGCACGCCCTGAACGTCCTGGAGTACCGCGAGGCGCTGGACCTCGTGGCGCGCTACGCCTCGTCCGCGCTGGGCGCGGAGGCGGTGCGCGCGCTCGCGCCCGGTGCCGACCTGGGGTTCATCGAGCCGGAGCTGGCGCGGGTGGAGGACGTGGAGACGGCCGAGCTGGCCGAAAGCGTGGT
>DASTNU010000275.1:0-2492 GCA_035720605.1 Longimicrobium sp.
CAGATACTCGAGTGCGTGAGTGCGTGAGTGCGTCAGTATGCTAGTGCGCGCGGAATCGCGCAGATCACCGTCGCTGTTCCACTCACGCACTTCCGCACTCACGCACTCACGCACTTCGGTCCAGCGCACGCGGTCGCCCACGCGGTACATCCGCGCCCCGGGCTCGTCCGAGAACGGGTCGGGAAGGAAGCGCTCCGCGGTGAGCCCCGGCCGCCGGTGGTAGCCGCGGGAGAGCCCGTGCCCGGCCAGCCACAGCTCGCCCGCCACGCCGATGGGGACCGGGCGCAGGCGGTCGTCCAGCACGTACGCCCGCGTGTTGGCGACCGGCCGGCCCACCATCACCCGCTCCGCGCCCTTCGGCACGAAGCTCCAGGTGGAGTAGGTCGTATCCTCGGTGGGCCCGTAGTAGTTGCCCACCGTCTCCAGCGTCCCCAGGGCGTGCAGCCCCTGCGCGAGCGCCGGCGGCAGCGCCTCGCCGCCCAGGTTCAGCCGTTTGAGCGTCGCGGGGATGCCGCCCGTGCGCAGCAGCTCGGCCGCGGCGCTGGGGGCCATGCTGGCCAGCTCCACCGGCTCGCCGATCTCCTTCAGCGACAGCGCGTTGCGCACCAGGACGATCGTCCCGCCCCACGACAGCGTGCCGAAGATCTCGGCGATCGAGACGTCGAACGACACCGAGGTCGACGCCAGGACGGAGCGCCGCTCCCGGTCGGTGACGTGCCCGCGCAGCCAGTGCAGCAGCGCCACCGTGCCGCGGTGCTCGATCTGCACCCCCTTGGGCCGCCCGGTGGAGCCCGAGGTGTAGATCACGTACGCCAGGCTGCGCTCGTCCACCGGCAGGTCCAGCCGCGCATCGGGCTCCGCCTCCACCTCGCCCCGGTCGGCGTCCATCCTCAGCACGCGGGCGCCGCCGGGCGGCAGCCGCTCGGCGAGCGACGCGTGGGTGAGCACCACCGGCGCGCCCGACTCCTCCATCATGAAGCCGATGCGGTCGGCGGGGTACGCGGGGTCCACGGGGACGTAGGCGCCGCCGGCCTTCAGCACCCCCAGGAGCGCCACCACCAGCTCGGGCGTACGCTCCATGCACACGGCCACCTTCACCTCGGGCCCCACCCCGTGCGCGCGCAGCCAGCGCGACAGGCGGTTGGCGCGCGACTCCACCTCCGCGTAGCTCCAGCGCGTGTCCTCGTGGACGAGGGCGGTCGCCCGCGGCGTGCGGTCCACCTGCGCCTCGAAGAGCTGGTGCACCCCCAGGCCGCGCGGGTAATCGACGGAGGTCTGGTTCAGCTCGCGCAGGACGTACTCCTCCTCGGTTGCGTCCATCACCGGCAGCGCCCAGACGGAGGCGTCGGGGCTGGCCAGGGCGCCGTTCAGCATCACGCCCAGGTGCGCGGACAGCCGCTGGATGGTGTCGCGCTCCCACAGGTCGCTGGCGTACTGCCAGGCCCCATGGAAGCCGCCGGGCGACGGGGAGAGCGAGAGCATCAGGTCCACCTTGGCGGTCCCCGTCTCTCCCTCGGCGATCTCCACCTGCACCCCGCCCAGGCCGGGCACCTCGCTCCCCTCCGGGTGCATGCTGAACATCACCTGGAAGACGGGATGCGCGCTCAGGTTGCGCTCCACCTTCAGCGCCTCCACCAGCCGCTCGAAGGGCACCTCCTGGTGCGCGTAGGCGTCCACCGTGGCATCGCGGACACGCCGCAGCGCCTCGCGGAAGGTTGGATTCCTCGACAGGTCCGTCCGCAGCGCCAGCGTGTTGACGAACACGCCGACCAGCCCCTCGGTCTCCTCGGGGTAGCGCCCGGCCACCGGCGAGCCGACGACCACGTCGTCCGCGCCCGACCAGCGGGCGAGAAGAGTGGAGAACGCGGCGAGAAGGACCATGAAGGGCGTGGCGTCTTCCTCCCTCGCCAGCCGTTCCACGCGGTCGCGCAGCCCGTGCGGCAGGTCGAACGCCAGCGTGCCGCCGCGAAAGCTCTGCACCGGCGGGTGCGGACGGTCGGTGGGGAGCGCCAGCGTGGGCGCGCCCTGCAGCCGCTGGCGCCACCACTCCACCTCCCGCTCCAGCGCCTCGCCGGCCAGCCGGCGGCGCTGCCACACGGCATAGTCGGCGTACTGGATGGGGAGCGGTGGGAGCGGATCGGGCCGCCCCTCGCGCGCGGCCTGGTACAGCGTTCCCAGCTCGCGGAAGACGATCCCCAGAGACCACCCGTCGGCGACGATGTGGTGCAGGTTGACCAGGAACAGGTGGTCGTCCGCCGCCAGCCGGACCAGCGCGAAGCGGATCGCCGGGCCGCCGGCCAGGTCGAACGGCGCGCGGGCGTCTTCCTCCGCGATGCGCCGCGCCTCGGCCTCGCGCTCCTCGCCGGGAAGCCCGGCCAGGTCGAAGAACGGGATCGGGACGTGCTCGTGCGGCATCACCTCCTGCACCGGCTCGCCGCCCTCGAAGCGGAAGACGGTGCGCAGCGACTCGTGGCGCTCCCTCAGCCCGCTGG
>DASTNU010000276.1:0-2232 GCA_035720605.1 Longimicrobium sp.
CCAGGGGCCCAACGCGCAGACGCCGCTGCGGATGGCGTACATCTACAGCGCCATCGCGGGGAACGGCACGGCGCCGCCGCCGCGGCTGGTGGCGAGCGACACGGTGGACCGGGGGAAGGGGATCGAGCTGGGGCTGGACGCCCGGGGGCTGGAGGCGCTGTGGGAGGGGCTGCGGCTGGTGACGGAGCCGGACGGCACGGGGCTGCAGTCCAGCCTGGCGCGCTACAAGCTGTACGGAAAGACGGGCACCGCCCAGAACTCGCAGGGCGACGACCACGGCTGGTTCGTGGGCTTCGCGGGGCGGCCGGGGGGGAGCCCGGAGATCGTGGTGGCGGTGATCGTGGAGCACGGGCTGCACGGCGACGCCGCTGCGCCGCTGGCGGCCAAGATCGCCAACTTCTACCTGGACCGGAAGTACGGCCAGCCGTTCGACCCGGAGCCCACGCTGGGCGAGCGCTGGCGCGCGGGCCGCGCCGGCACCGCCGGGCAGTGGGACGAGCCCAACCGCCGCCTGGTGCCGCCGACCTCCGCACAGTCCGCCGCCGCCCGCCAGCGCGCCCGCGACCAGGGCGGCGACCCGCCCTCCCGCCGCGGCACCGGCGACGCGGAGACGCCGAAGCGCGAGACGGGCTCGACGGAGTAGGCCCTCACGAGGGACCCTCCCCGGCCTCGCTGAGGCTCGTCCACCCCCTCCCGCAAACCGCGCGGGAGGGGGTGTGTACTTCCTACGGGCTTCGCGCTTCCCGAGCCGCGACCCCGCTTGGGCGAGCTATCGGACGACGACGCGGAAGCGCGTGGTGTCGCGCGGCGCTTCGTTCTCCCCGGGGCCGACGTAGATGAGCGAGAGGGTGCCTTCGCCGGGGCGGAGCGCCTGGATGCTCCACGTCTCCGTGCCGCCGGCGCCGTCGCGATCCCGCAGCTCCCGCGGCACCTCGTACTGCGAGCCGGCGACGCGCAGCGGACCCAGCGCCTGCGAATCCACCAGCACCCACTGGTAGCCCGTGCTCTGGTTGGACTGCAGCGTCACCTGAAAGGTCTCGCCGGCGGCGGCCTGGACTGGCTGGGCGGGGTCCGAGTACGCCCGCGGCTGCTCGTCGCCGCGCCCGCAGGCGCCCGCCACGACGAGGGGGATGAGGAGAAGACGAGAAGGATGCATGATGGTGCGGCTGCCGGGGTGGAGAAGGGTCCCGCGCGAAACGCCGGCGCCGGTGTACACGCGCGGCGTGGCCAACGATCCCGGCGGACCACGATCATCCGGCCACCGGGCAGATCCACCCTCGCACTTTCGCACTTTCGCGCTGCGGTTGCTTGACTCCCCGCGCCCGGCGGGCCAAGTTGTCGCGCTCTACGGCCGCCGGGGAACCCGCCCGGACGGCCCCGCGTGCACGGTCGCGATCCACATGGCCAACAGAACGAAGGTCCGCGCCACGGCCGCCATCCCCCACGGGCTCTCGCGCGAGCAGCTCCTGGAGATGTACCGGCTGGTGCGGCTTACCCGCAGCCTCGAGGAAAAGCTCGAGCTGCTCTTCAAGCAGAGCAAGGTGGTGGGCGGGCTGTTCCGCTCGCTGGGGCAGGAGGGCGAGTCGGTGGCGTCCGCCTACGCCCTGCGCCGGCGCGGCGACGGCACCGGCGACATGCTCTCGCCGCTCATCCGCAACCTGGGGTCGATGCTGACCATCGGGACGAAGCCGGTGGAGGTGGTGCGCCAGTACATGGCCAAGGGCGACTCGCTGGCGCGCGGCAAGGAGCTCAACATCCACATCACCGACTTCGACCGCGGCTTCATCGGCCAGATCAGCCCGCTGGGGGACCTGATCCCGGTGATGGCGGGGGTGGCGCTGACGTTCAAGCAGCGGGGCCAGGACCGGGTGGGGATGGTGTACATCGGCGACGGGGCCACGTCGACGGGGGCGTTTCACGAGGGCGTGAACCTGGCCGCCGTGCAGAAGCTGCCGCTGGTGATCATCGTCGAGAACAACCAGTGGGCGTATTCGACCCCCACGCGGCTGATGACGGCGGCCCGGTCGTTCGTGGACAAGGCGGCGGGGTACGGCATGCCGGGCGAGCAGGTGGACGGCAACGACATGCTGGCCGTCTACGGCGCGGCGAAGCGCGCGGTGGAGCGGGCCCGCTCCGGCGGCGGGGTGACGCTCATCGAGGTGATGACCTACCGCCGCAAGGGGCACGCGCAGCACGACCCGCAGACGTACGTGGACCCCGCCGAGATCGAGC
>DASTNU010000277.1:0-2005 GCA_035720605.1 Longimicrobium sp.
GCGGCCGCTTCATCACCGCGGAGCAGATCGAGCGATGGGGGTACGTGCACGTGGTGGACGCGCTGCGCGCCACCCCCAACCTGGAGGTGGTGTACGTCGCGGGCGGAGCGCGCGCGCGGCTGCGGCACCCGGTCTCCCTCCTGAGCCACTGCTGGACCAACGTCTACCTGAACGGCATGCGGGTGGATTGGGAGTCCATCCAGGGCTTCAGCCCCGCCGACATCGAAGGGATCGAAGTATACACCCACGGCGACGCCCCCGCGGAGTTCAACTCGTCGATGGGAGCGGCGTGCGGGGTGGTCGTCATCTGGACCAAGGCGCGGTAGGCGAGGGCGCGTCCCCGGGACAGCGATCGATGCGCGTCGGCAATCCGGGCGATCAGGATCACCTTTCCCTCGTCCACCGCGCCGCCAGGTCGGGGTCCGGCAGCCCCGGCAGGCGACGGGTAATCGCCCCGCCCCCCGCCGGAGCGAATGACGCCGCTGGAAATTCGCGAAGTCCGCCTGCGCGGACCCGGCGGCCCGGCCGTGTGCGGCGGCTCACGCACCCGCGCGTCCGCAACCAGGGAATCAACGGGTCGGATCCGCAATCGGCATGAAACGACGACATACCGTCCGCCTTTCGCGCACATCGACGGCAGGCACGTGGCCGCACCGAGCACGATGACGAACAGGCTACCATCCATCATCATCATCTCAGCCCTGGCGCTGCTCGCACCGGCGCCGGCCGCCGCGCAGGCGGTGCAGGGGCGGCTGCTGGCGCGCGAGACGCAGACGGCCGTGCACGGAGGGACGGTGCACCTGCTGGCCGCCGACTCGCAGGCGGTGGCGCAGGCGGTTACGGATGCCGCGGGCCAGTTCACCCTGCAGGCGCCGCGGCCGGGGAGCTACTGGCTGCTGGCCAGCGCGCCGGGCTACGAGACGTCGGAGACGGACCTGTTTCCCGTGGACGCGCAGGGAACGCGGGTGAGCTTCGTGATCGGGCGGGCGCCGGTGGTGCTGGACACGGTGACGGCTACCGGCGTGGGCTCGGCGGACCGGCTGTGGTACGGCGGGTTTCACCAGCGGATGGCGGAGAACAACGGCGGCCGCTTCATCACCGCGGAGCAGATCGAGCGGCAGCGGTTCGTGCAGATGGTGGACGTGCTGCGCTCCATCCCCAGCATCGAGGTGCTGGTGGGGGTGTCGCCGGACTACCAGAGCTCGCGGGGTGAGAACGAGTACGGCGATTCGCGGACGCTGCGGGTGCGGCTGCGGCATCCGCTCTCCATCCGCGGCCACTGCTGGACCAACCTGTACCTGAACGGCATGCGGGTGAGCGGCGAGTCCATCCAGAGCATCAACCCCGCCGAGATCGAAGGGATCGAGGTCTACAGCCACAGCGCCATTCCCGCGCAGTTCAGCTCGTCGATGGGCTCGGCGTGCGGCGTGATCGTGATCTGGACCAAGGCGCGGTGAGCGCGGCGGGCGGAAAAGCATCACGCAGAGGACGCGGAGACAAAACGAGAGGACGCAGAGAACCGATGCAGGTCTCCGCGTCCTCTCCGTTTAGCTCCGTGTCCTCTGCGTGATGCTGTCTTTCCTTGCCGTCACTGCTCCAGCGCCGGAGATGCACCAGCCACATCGGCGGTGCGGCGGCGCCAGAGGAAGTAGACGGGGACGCCGGTGAGCACCAGCAGGTAGCCGATGCCGGAGGTCTCCGGCGCCAGCCACGCCAGGTCCACCACCAGCAGGGTGGCGATGGCGATGTAGATGAGCGGCGTGACCGGGTAGCCGAAGGTGCGGTAGGGGCGCGGCGCCCGGGGCCAGCGGCGGCGCGCCACGAACACGGCGCCCACCATCAGCCCGTAGAACACCAGGTCCGCGGAGATGATGTACTCCAGGAGCTGCGTGTAGACGTTGCCGTACGTCACCGCGCCGGTGGCCGGGTCGGTCGTCACGGTGCGCGGCAGCGTGAGCAGCGACGCCCACACGCCCTGCGCCGCCAGCGCCGCCGCGGGGACGCT